>JAPONU010000188.1 GCA_026713745.1 bacterium | reverse complement strand
GTGATGTCTACCGGGCGGCTCACATCGACCTCCCGGCGCGGAGCACCGTCTGTGCCTCGCGGCGCGCACGCCACAGGTACAGCTTGCGGATGCTGTCCGCCTGATCGCCCACGATCCGGGGGTTCGCATCGCGGCGCAGTTCCGCCGGCAGCATCCGCTGGTGGATCGCGTCCGTGGTCTCTCGCAACGCCTGCAGGTAGCGCTCGTGCTTGGTCAGGTCCGTGGTGGGCCGTGCCGCCGCGCGCTGCCGCTGCCGGTCCTGGCAGCCCTGCCGGAACTGGTGCGTGATCGTCGAGCCGCAGCACGGCCACCATGTGGTCAGGCCGTGGCGGAACATCATCAGCGGCTCGGCCTTCGCGAGCCGGATGCCCCGGACGTAGGCGGCGACCGAGAGTGTTCTCCCGGTCGCCGCCATGCTGATCGAGTGTCGGTTGCCGTTCACGACGCCACCTCGAAGAGGCCGGCGGCCTCAAGCTCAAGCGCCGCTGCCATGATCGCGGCGGGCGACAGGTCGACCTCGTGCGCCTCGTCCTCGGCGGTCAGCGCCGGCAGTTCCTGCGCCATCGCCGCGCCCCACGGGCGGGTCTCGACTACTTCGAGCAGGCTGCCGGTCGCGACCGGCTCGCCGCCGTCGTCGCCGCGCAGGCACCAATCGGCGAGCGGGCGGGTGGCGGTGACGACGTGGCCCTCGTCGATCGGGCCGTCAACGTCGCCGTCTTGAATCCAAACGGTTCTCCCGTTCATGCTGTGTCCTCCTCGGTAGCGGGTCGGGTCGTTGGGTTAGCCGCCTCTTCGGCCCGGCCCGCTACCCTTGGTATACATTCCGACAAGTCCAATTGTCATAAGTAGTCTAAGCGTTCCAGATAGGGCTGTCAACAGGTCCGCGCAACTTTTTTTCGCGGGCATCCCTGCCCCTCCACCCGCTCCGTTCCGCTCCAGGCGCCTCCGCGCCCCTCGCAGCGCGCTCTCCACCCGGCTCCCGGCAGCCCGGCTTGCCCGTGTGACCCCGACCGGCGACGGCTCCCCGGTCAAGTCCGCCCCGTGGTGGTGGTGATGGTCGCGCGGCGGGCCGTGGTCCGCTTCCCGCCGGGCGTGGCCGGCCTCGATACCGGGCACGCTGCCGCTCGCGGGGCCGCTGGTGGCGTCTCAAGCGCGCCCAGGGCCGCCCCAGGCGGCGGTCAGCACCCGCCGTAGCGCGCCGGACGACGCTCGCGGGCCGATCTGCCCCGCCGCGCAGCTCCCTGGCAGCCTCCACCGGCGGGTTTGGCCCGCCCCGGCCCCGGTGCGCACCCTCGGCGCGGCGCAGAACGGCCTCGATGCCGAACCGAGCCGCCCCTCGGCGACCTCCCCGCACCGCCAAGCCCGTGGTCAGCGGCGCTCGCCGCCCGGCCGCCACCCCCGAATCGGCACTCACACCCCGCTTGACCGCCTCGGCAGGCCGCTGTCGCCCCCTTTGGCTCGCCTCCTACCGTCCTCGTGTCCTGATTCGGCGCCTCGACGTGCTCCCGCCACCCCGCCGGCCGCCTCTCAGCGCCCGGTCAAGCCACGATCGGCTGCCAACCTCCGGCACGGCGCACCCCGGACCACCCCGCTCGCCCGGCGTTCGGCCCGCTGGCAGCACGCCCAGCCGCCGCCGGCACCGGCCTCTGGGTCCCGGACCGCCGGCCCCCGACCCCCCGCTCAGTTCCCGGCGGCCCCCCAAGCGCGTGGGACCTTTGACGTTTACACACACACGAAAATTGGAGGTGGGAGAATCCGGAGGATGGGACCCGCCTGCGCCTGCACAGAGAAATCAGGGTGCGAGATCTGGGGGATGGGACCCGCCAGCGAGGGATGGGACCCGCTGGGGCTGGAAAAAATTGGAGAAGGTGGCGCTTGGCCAAGGCAGGCCAGGCTCCGATCAGCGCTGGTGTAGTCGGATCATCTGCCAGAGCAGCTCACGGCACTTGGGGCAGAACGCCACCCGGTCGGGCTCGACGCTCGGCATGAAATCAGGCGACGACAGGCCGCATATCGCATCGGTCTCCGATCCCGGCTTGCGCAAGTGGACGTATCCTCCCCCGGCCTTGTGCTTCGGGATGAGGAATACCAGTTGCTGCTCTTTCACAATTCGATTATCGGCCCGCTGGCCCGCCGAGTCGTGGCAGACGCCTCACCAAGGCGCCGCGCACCGACACACCCGCTCAGTTCCCACCCGCCCCCGAGGTGGGGATGTGCGCGCCTACGCAGGGGGATGGGTCCCGCTGGGGCTGGGGAAAATTGGAGAAGGCGGCGCTTGGCCAGGGGCCCCTGGCTACTGCCAGAAGAAGACGGCCAGGACGCTCCTGGGACTGGGGACTCCCAGGACGGCAGTGATCAGAAATTGGAGCTGGAAACACCGCCCGGAGGGGCGTGTGACGGCTACTGCTCCCGTGTGAACGTCTTGAGGCAGAACCCATCGGGCGCTGACCTGAACCGGGTGCAGAACAAGTCCGCGTTATACCAGTAGACGAGCCGCTTCACGATGCCTTCCCAAGCAATAGTGCAAGTGTCGGCATCGTAAGCGTAACGCCCCGTGTCTCGGAAGTTGATCAGGTACGTACCGTCCGCCCGGAAGCTGTGTATTCCAAGATCACTTCCGAAGTTATCGTAGGTATCCCAGTCCCCTACGATGCGTGTTGCGGAGTGATCTGGGCAGTAGCGGCTACCGTCCAACACCGTGATGGTGAAGCTTAGCGTAGCGGCATCGCTCTCACTTTCGTTGGTGTCGGCATCGTGTGCCTGGTACACCAGGTGGTAAGTCCCGGCGACCGTCGGCGTGCCACTAAGGGTGCGCGTCCCCTTATCGAACGTCAGCCCGGGCGGCACCGGATCCAGCGAATAGGTTAAGGGCGTCCCGTTACCGCCGACAGCAACTGAAAGCCTGAGCGGATCTATGGGGGTGCCCGTGACGTAGCTCTGGTCGAACATGTGCTGGTCCACGAACATGGGAGCGGTATCGGTTGGCTCGGGCTCACCGACCTCAATGGTGAATCGCAGCACCGCAGCGTCATCGTCGCTGTCCACTACCCGATAAGTCATCGCGTAGGTGCCGGCAGTGATAGGCGTGCCGCTCAGCGTGCGGGCGGACGGGGTGAACGTCAGGCCCAGCACCGATGGGGTAAGCGAGTACGACAAAACGCCGTTACCGCCGCTGGCCGCGGGGAAGATGAGCGTGCTGATTGCCTCGCCCACTGTGTAGGTCTGATCGGCCACTGTACCCGCAAAGCTTGGCGCGGTGTCTTCGGGTG
>JAPONU010000187.1 GCA_026713745.1 bacterium | reverse complement strand
GTCCGCTGGCCGGGAGCGCGCCTACAGGAGTCCTGACCTCGACACCGGCCGAGCGCTCCACCGCTACGCCCAACACGCCGAAACCCTCAGGCCTGGTGCCCCTGCCCGGGAGCCGGCCTGGGGGCGGGCCGGCTCAGCCGCCGCCGGTCCGGCTGCTCAGGGTGCTAGACGCTGGATTGGTGGCGCCGGCGGAGCCACCGCACCAGCAGGAACGCGAGCAAGACAAACAGCAGGAACTGCATGGCTCCAGTGTGCCACGCGTTGCCGCGTTCTCGTGTGGCGCGCCGGGCACCCCGTCAGCGGCTGTAGGTTGCGGGCCATGAGCATGGGCAGCATTGACTTGGGGCCGATCGGTATCTGGACGGGGATGCTCGACCAGATTCCGTCCGCACGTGCGGCCGAACTCGCCGCCGAGGTGGAAGAACTGGGCTACGGGGCGATCTGGATCCCCGAGGCGGTGGGGCGGGACCCGTTCGTCATGGCCACCCTGCTGCTGGCGGGCACCACCTCGCTCCCCGTCGCCACCGGCATCGCCAACATCTACGCCCGCGACGCCATGACGATGGCCAACGCCCAGCGCACTGTGGCCGAGGCGTTCGAAGGCCGATTCCTGCTGGGGCTCGGCGTCAGCCACGCGCACCTCGTGGCAGGTCTGCGCAAACACGACTACTCCCGCCCCCTCAGCTACATGCGCGAGTACCTGGAACGCATGCACAAGGCGGTGTTCTTCGCCCACGGGCCCGAGGAGCTGCCCGAGATGGTGCTCGCCGCTCTCGGACCCAAGATGCTGCAGCTGTCAGCAACGGCGACCGCCGGTGCGCACCCCTACTTCGTGCCGCCCGAACACACCGCATTCGCCCGGGAGACCTTGGGGCCCGACGCGGCGCTGTACCCCGAGCAGATGGTCATCCTCGACACCGACGCCGGCGCGGCCCGTGAGTTGGCGCGCAAGAACATGGCGATCTACCTGGGGCTGCCCAACTACGCCAACAACCTGCTGCGACTCGGCTTCACCCAGGCCGACATCGACGGCGGGCCCGGTGGCGGGCCGTCGGATCGCCTCGTCGACGCCATCGTCGTCTGGGGCACCGTCGAGCAGATCAGCGCCCGGATCCAGGCACACCTCGACGCCGGCGCCGACCACGTCGGCGTGCAGGTCCTCGCCGCCGACCCCGACACCACAGCCGAAGGCTGGAGGATCCTGGCCCCCGCACTGCTGGCCTGAGGTACCGCCGCGGTCACGTCACGTGCTTCGTGTTCCTGCCGATGAGCCGGACCGCCCACCGCCGGGGCAGGAGGCGACCCAGGAGCACGGCGGTCAACCGGTTCACCACCCCCGGCACCAGGCGCGGTCCACCGCCGAGCCCGTCGAGTGTCCGGCGCGCCGCCTCCTCGGGCGACAGCATGCCGGGCACGTCGCGGTTGAAGGACTTGATGTAGCCCGGGGTGCTCATCGCGCCGGCGCAGCAGGCGACGACTTCGACGCCGTGGGCTCGCAGCTCGTACCAGAGGCCCTCGGCGAGGATCATGTTGAACGCCTTGCTGGCCGCGTACACGGAGATGAAGGGCGTCCCCTGCAGGCCCGAGAGCGACGACATCAGCACCACCGCGCCCCTGCCTCGGGCGCACATGGCCGGCACCAGGGCCCGCAGTACCCGCAGCGGCCCGAGCACGTTGACATCGACTACCTGTTCGATCTCCTCCTCGGGGGCTTCGGTGAAGGGGCCCACCGCCGTGTACGCCGCGTTGTAGATGACGATGCCGAGCTCCAACCCGGCGACGGCGCCTGCCAGCGTCTCTGCGAACGTGGGGTCGGCCAGGTCCCCCACCACGCAGCGAACCTCCACCTGATACTCGGTGGTGAACTGCTCTTCGAGTTGGGCCAGCAGGTGGCCGCGGCGCGCGACCAGCACCAGGTGCATGCCCCGTGCGGCGAGCTGGGAGGCAAACGCAGCACCGAGCCCTTCTGAGGCGCCGGCGACCAGGGCCCAGGGTCCGTAGCGGTCCGGAAGGGAACGGGCGCGCCGCTTCACGAGTTGGGGTCGTCCGCGGCCGCCGTGGTGGTGCCGGCGGCCGTTGCGCCGGACTCGACGGGAGGCGATTCGCTCACTACGGAACTTTAGGACTACCCGACACCAGCGCGGCGAGCGACCCGGACCCCACACCGACTCGTGGGAGACTCTGCGCCATGGCACGCATCAAGGTCATTCCCGACGACTCCTGGGACGGCGCACTCGGCGAGATGCACCCGCAGGTCGTGGACCCCACCTACGGCCGGGTCGACAACATCTTGGCCGTGCACTCGCTGAACCCCCGCTCCATGGCGGCACACCAGGCGCTGTACGAATCGGCCATGGCCCCCACGGCGACGCTCCGCAAGGTCGAGCGAGAGCTCATCGCCCTGGTCGTGAGCCTCGAGAACGACTGCCACTATTGAGTCGTCCACCATCGGCGCGGTCTGCGCCGGGTCATGAAGGACGACGAACTCCTCGCCGCGATCGAAGCGGACTGGAGGGCCGCCGAGCTGTCGCCGAAACGGGTGGCGATGCTGCGGTTCGCGGTGAAGCTGACGAAGACGCCGGGTGCCGTGGACGACGCCGATACCGACGCCCTGCGATCGGCCGGCTTCTCCGACCGTGACATCCTCGACATCGTCGAGGTGGTCGGCTACTACGCCTACGCCAACCGCATCGCCGACGGCCTCGGCGTCCGGACCGAGTCCTGGATCCCCGACTGATCCACAGCAGGCGGCCTAGGTCGGGCCGCCGCCGGCCCTGGCGGTTGCGGTGAGGGGCGCCTCCCCGCTGTGCGGTCGCGACTGGTTGCGCACGATCATCGCCAGGGACACCACGACCAGCGCCATGGCGATCATCTGCAGGGCGGTGAGGGCCTCGTCGAGTACCAGCCATGCGAGCGCCGAGGCCACGACCGGCGTGAACAGCGACAGCGTCGACGCCAGCCACAGGGGCACGTGCTGCAGAGACCAGTTCATGGCGTTGTGGCCCAGGATCCCCAACCCGAAGGCCAGCACCACCAGCCACATCCAGTCCTGGCCCCGGGGCCACGACAGGTCGTGGCCGAACAGCGCCGCCAGCGGCAGGCCGAGCACCCCGGTATAGATCGCCACACACACCGTGTACTCCTCGGTCGACACCTGCCTCTGGGCGCGCCGCGTGGCGAAGAAGTAGACCGACCAGCCCAACAGTGCCCCGACCGCGGCGAGGTCCCCGCCGAGCGACCAGTTCTCGCTGCCGGAGGATCCGAGCGCCACCACCGCCACACCGCCCATGGCCAGCGCCGCCAGGGCGACGTCGCGCCGGCGCATCCGCTCGCCGAAGAACAGTGCCGAGACCGCCGACACCACCACGACGTGCAGGGCGTTCATGATCGTGACGTTGGCGATGGTCGTGAACTTCGCCGCCGTGATGAACAGACCCGCCGTCGCCGCCATGGAGAGGCCACCCCAGAGCGAGTGCCGCATGCCGGCCCGCGTGACGGGCGTCCGCCGCGCCGCCAGCACGACCGCCATCACGATCGCATAGAGCAGGAACCGGTAGGCCATCAGAGCGAACGCGCCCATGTCGATGAACCGCACGATGATGCCCGACGTGCCCCACGCCGTCACCGCCAGGGTCGCCCCGGCAATCCCCAGCGACAACTCCCTGCGGCTCTCAACCGCAGTTGCGGCAGGCGCCACCAGCGGCACTTCGCTCACCACCGAACTCTACGCCCGCCCGGCGACGCCACGATTCTGGCGCTGGCCGCAGCCCTCGACGCACCGCTGCTCACCCTCGACGCCCGCCTCGCGCGAACACCCACTCCCCTCGCTGCTAGGAAGAGGCATCACGATCGATGTGCTCAACTGAGCACCCCGAGCGATCCGGCGACGACTGAGGGCCACCGGCGACATGAACACAACTCGCAGAAGTGATCGGCCCGACAGGCCGCTGGCGAACACGTACTGGGTTGTTCCGGGGCGGTTCCTGGCAGGGGAGTATCCGGGCGCCCCGTATCGCCAGGCGGCCACGGAGAAGCTGCGAACCCTGCTGGGGGCCGGCATCGACCACTTCATCGACCTGACCCAGCGGCGCGACAGGCTGGTGCCCTATGCCGGACTGGCGGCGCAGGAAGCCGGCCGACTCGGCATCGAGGTCGCCCACGAGCCACATCCCATCCGCGACATGAGCCTGCCGCGCAGCCCGCAGGAAATGGCAGACACCCTCGACGCCATAGACGAGGCATTGGCGGACGGCAGGAACGTCTACGTGCACTGCTGGGGCGGCATCGGCCGCACCGGCACCGTCGTCGGCTGCTGGCTGGTGCGCCACGGCCGCACGGGCCACGGGGCGCTGGCCCAGATCGCCGAATGGTGGCTGGACGTGGAGAAGAGCTGCATCCATCCCGTCTCGCCACACACCCGCGAGCAGCGCGCCTACGTCCGCCACTGGGCCGAGCCGTCCCGGGAGGCGCCCGCGTGAGCCGGCCCACCGACCGGGACCGGTTCCGGGGCTGCCTGCTGGGTCTGGCGGCGGGCGACGCGCTCGGCACCACCCTGGAGTTCAAGTCGCCAGGCAGCTTCGAGCCGATCTCCGACATGGTCGGCGGCGGGCCGTTCAATCTGCAGCCCGGCCAGTGGACCGACGACACCTCGATGGCCCTGTGCCTGGCCACGAGCCTGGTGGAGTGCGACGGGTTCGACCCCATGGACCAGATGCAGCGCTACGTGCGCTGGGTGGGCGAGGGCTACCTGTCCTCCACAGGGACCTGCTTCGACTTCGGCAGCACCGTGGCTCGGGCGCTGGCGAAGTTCGTCCGCTACCACGACCCGTATGCCGGCTCGACCGACCCGGACACCGCCGGCAACGGGTCGCTGATGCGGCTGGCGCCGGTGCCGATGTATTTCGCCGCCGACGCTGCCGAAGCCATCGACAGGGCCGCGGACAGTTCCCGCACCACCCATGGGGCCCACGAGGCGGTCGACGCCTGCCGCTACTACGCCGGGCTGCTGGTGGGCGCCCTGCGGGGCGTCCACAAACACACGCTGCTGTCCCCCCGCTACTGCCCCATCGACGGGTTCTGGGAGCGCGACCCGCTGGTGCACGAGATCGACCGCGTCGCCGCCGGATCGTTCAGGTTCCTCGACCCGCCGGACATCCGCGGCACCGGCTACGTCGTCGACGCCCTCGAAGCCGCCCTGTGGGCCTTCGACCGCTCCGACGACTACCGGGAGGGCGCCCTGCTGGCGGTGAACCTCGGTGACGACGCCGACACCACCGGCGCCATCTACGGCCAGCTGGCCGGCGCCCACTACGGAGCCGAGGCAATCCCCGCCCGCTGGCGCAACAAGCTCACGATGCTGACCGAGATCACCTCACTCGCCGACCAACTCCACGACCGAGCCGCCGTCGGGCCCTAGACGCCGAGGTGGCTCGCCCGGTTGCTCACGGTCCGAGCGCGGTGATGGGGACGACTGCAATGCCGTCGGGGTACTCGAAGCCGTAGCCGCCGGCGGTGATGACCATGAGTTTGCTGGGCTCGCCCATCCGATCCGGGTCCACCCGCTCCCGCAGCCGGCGCAGGGACTTCACGCCCTGCTCGATGAGTTCCGTTCCTCCCAGCTTCACCTCGGCTGCGGCCCAACCCCGGTAGTCGAGGCTGGTGAGGATGAGATCCACCTCCAGACCGGAGCTATCGCGGTAGTGGGACAGCTGCCAGTCGTTGGCCTGCGCGTAGACACTCAGGTCGCGCGTCACCAGCGACTCGAACAGCCGTCCGAAGTAGCTCAACTCGCCCATCAGCTGGTCGCGGTTGGACCGCAGTGCCGCGACCGCCAGGGATGGGTCAGTGAAGTAGCGCTTCGGCGTGCGGCGAAGCTCCGCGCGGGACCGCAGGTGCGGTCGCCATGCGGGCAGATCCTCCACCACGAACAGGCGGGACAGCGCGCCGAGGTAGCTCTTCACCGTCTGGGGGTGCAGCATGGCCTCACCGCCGCCAACATCGACCCCCAGAGTCTTGAGAGTCGCCTGCGTGGCCGTGTTGCGCCCCAGCGAGGCCATGAGGCGACGCACTCCGGCCGGGTCTCGGGTGATGCCATCGACTCGGGAGATGTCTGCGCGGCTGACCTCGTCGAGGCATGTATCCCGGCGGTGTGAGCAGCTCTTCCATGACGTGGATTCCGCCCGAGCATAGGCTGCAGACGGCTTCAACCGCGATTTCGTGGACGCCTTGATCGCGATATTGTGGAACTCTTGATCACGATTTCGTCCGCAACTGGGCCGAACCGACCGGACTATGAAGAACTGGGACGTCACGAACCCTCGACATAGGCATCCTCGGCCCAGCCGGAACAGGGGTGACGTCCCGAGTTCCTCGCTGACATCGAGAAGACCGCCACGAGTTAGCGGTCAGAGGCTGGCCGTCCCGCTAGCGGTGGAGCAGTTGCTTGAGCCGCCGGGCAGCGGGGGTCCACAGCCACTCGGGCTCGGTGAACCGGCGGTAGTTCTCGTCGGGCAACCCCATGGGGTCGTAGTAGCTCTTGTCTGAGTTCTTGCGCAGGTGGTTCGTCCGCCGCAGCACCTTCAGGTGGGCGTAGGCGGTGCCCTTGTGCGTCCAGCCCTGGCGCAGGTAGTTCCAGTTGTCCGGCGCCAGGTGCTCCGCCGCGGCGAAGTGCCGCCGTGCGCGCTCGCTGTCGCCGGTCGCCTCGAAGTGCAACGCCAGCTTGAACGTGGCTTCCGCCAGCAGCGTGTCGTCGTCGACGGGCCTGATCCGCTCGGCCAGTTCGGCGGCCGACCAGACGTGCTCGCTGTCAGCTCCCCGCTCGATCCAGTCGCGGGTCGCCCGGGCGAAGGCGCCGTCGCCGAGGCGGACCTTGCCGAGGCCGAACCGGTAGGTCGTCTCGGCCGGGTACGCCCCTTCGGCGCTGCGAACGATGCGCCCGTCCTCGTCGATCCAGGCGGCCGACGGAACGTTCACCCAGCCGAACAGCGAACTGATGTGGTGTGTGGGGTCGACGACGCACCGGTAGGTCGGCGCAGCCCGGTCGAACCACTTGTCCAGGGCGGCGGGACCGCCGGAGTCCTGCGCCACACTGATCAACTCGAAGCGGCGGGGACCGATGGATTCGTACAGTTCCTGCCAGACCGGCAGGCTGATGCGGCACCCTCACCACGACGACCAGGTGAACAGCACCACCTTGTGGCCACGCAGGTCCGAGAGCCGCAACGTGTCGCCGTTGCGCTCGGTCACCTCGAAGTCGGGGGCGATCGCGGATTCCAGCCCGCTGCGACGCACTTCGGGCACCGAGCCGAGGCTCCACACGTCGCCGTCGCGCACGTGCTTCTGGCCGATGTGGTCCGCGAACTCCGAGTAGCAGAACCACACCCAGCCGTCGGCGTCGGCGATCCAGTCCCCACGCCTGTCCGCCGGCAGCGGCACGCACAACTCGCCCAGACAGGCACCTTGCGGCTTCATCTGCCAGCCGGTGGCGCCGGGCAGCTCGTCGAGTCGCACCCATAGCGCATCCGTGGCGTCGGTCCGCTGGGAGACCTCGTTCGTCTTGCCGTTTGCGACGATGATCAAGACCGCTCCCCGAAAGCCGAGTCGCCCAGCCTAGTAAGCACGTCGCCGACGCTCAGTGGCCGAGCAGCATCTGGAGCACGTCGGTGACGCGGCGGCTCCCCTCGATGTCGATCACGCCAAGTCGGTGAACGAGGCGGTTGCGGTTCACCGACCGGACGAGTTCGCATTGCACGTAACTCGTCTCGGCGAGTCCGGTCTCCGGGATCGCTTCGACCTCGATGTGGAACGAGAGGTTCCGCCGGGTGGTGGTCAACGGCAGAACGATGACGAACGGGAACGCAGATCCGAACACCTCGGGCGGGCCGACAACCAGAGCCGGACGATGGTGTGCAGGTTCGGCGGGATACGGCGTGCCGAAGTCGACCAGCCAGAACTCGTCAACCGACGCCATCGCCAACCGCGGACGACTCCGCCTCGCCCACGTAGTCCTCCCAAGCGGCGGCGTCCTCCGCCAGCGCGGCGAGCTCGCCGACAACCCGACGAGCGAACCGCTCCCGGCGAAGCGCCTCAGCCGCAAGCCGCACAGTGTCGATCAGCGACATGTCCGCATCCCGGCTCAACGCCTGAAGGTGAGCGTGCGTCCCACTATCGACCCGAATCGTCGTCGTCTTGGCCACGAGACGAGTCTACACAATGTAGACACAAGTGAACAGCGGACCCGAGACGTCGCACGGGTCGCGGAACAACCGTAGTTCTGCACCAACTGCCGTCACTTTTCGGCCACTATTGACAAGAGGCCCTCGAGAGCTGCACAACGCCGGCTAGGTCCGGGCGTCGAGACAGGTGGGCTCGGCGCGCCCGGTGGCCCAGTGCAGGATCTTGCGGTCGGAGGTGACGAGTCGGCGGCGCGCCACGATGGCGGTCGCCGCGATCAGCTGGTCGGCGGGGTCGGCGTGGAATCCCTCTCTGCTCTCGAGAGCGGCGGCGAGAAGCGCTGTCTCTGCGGTGACGGGGACCTCGCGGACGCCCCGGTCGATCAGATCGCGGTGCCACATTTCGGGGGCCCGGCGCAGGTCGATCCTGCCGTCGCCGTGGAGCCGGGCCACCTCGAGCATCGACACGGCGGAGAACGACAACGAGCCGCCCTGGTCCGCCTCCTCGATCGTCGCCCTGGTCCGACTACCGAGATGCTCGCTGCCCTGGGACATCCACAGCAGGACGCCGGTGTCCAGGACGAGAGCCGGGCTCACCTCTCGTCGCCGGACGGGGCGCCGCTCAGCACCCCATCAGGATCGGACAGCACCTGCCAACGCTCGGGCGGAACCGCCGGCTCCTCGGGGTCCCAGCCGATGTCGATGTCGTCGCTCCACCCGATGATGCTCTTGGGGGCCTGGTCCACATAGGGCACCACCGCGGCGACGGGTCGGCCGTGCTTGGTCACGATCAGCGTCTCACCGGTGGCCCGGACCTCGTCCATGAGCCGCAGGCACTGGTCACGGAACTGCGCAGCCGGAATGCTCCTGCCCGATGCGTCCACGCCAATCCCTCCAATCTGTACAGAACATTCTAGCCACTTCGACCTCAATCCTCAACACCGGGCGCAAGGATCAACGAAGAGCGGCCCCCCGCAATCGCCCTGGCCGGCCGCGACGGTCGCGGCAACGACGATGTCGGCGACGACCGGCGGACTCCAACGATCCCCGAGAGAGCACCCGAATAGATCCTCGGCCGAGCGCGCCTGCCCAGCATGGGATGAGTCGGGACGCCGACAGACGTTGGACCCAAGCCGGCGCAGCGATCGCGCCGGATCAACCGGAGACCTCGATCAGCAGGCGGCAGTGGTCGCCGGCTCCCTACTCCTCCACGGAGTTCATGGCGCGCACCGTGACGCTGTTGTGGAAGCCGCGCGAGGCGATGGCGTCGTCGAGTTGGTGCCATGCCCTGCCGGGTCGACATCAGGGGCCAAGAGTGGTGATGGGCAAGACGTTGACACCGTCGGGCCGGGTGTAGCCGTAGCCGACGGCGGTGATGACCGCCAGGGCGCCGCGCCGGTTGAGGCGCTCGTCGTGCAGCTTGGCGGCGAGGCGCAGCAGCGAGCGTGCAGCAGTGTCGATGGCCTCCGTGCCGCCGAGCTTGATCTCAGCGGCCAGCCAGCGCCCGTCGGGGCATTCGACGACCGCGTCGACCTCCTGCCCGGCGGCGTCGCGCAGGTGGTGGACGCGCCCGCCCAGCGGCTGAGCCAGGACGCGCAGGTCGCGCACCACGAGCGACTCGAACAGCACGCCCAGCGTTGCCGGGTCGGAGACGAGGCGGTCCGGGTCGGCGCCCAGGGCGGCGGCCGCCAGCGACGGGTCGGCGAGATGTCGCTTGGGCGACCGG
>JAPONU010000186.1 GCA_026713745.1 bacterium | reverse complement strand
CTGGTGGACCTCCACGACCAGGCCGACCTCACAGTCATCACGCAGGACGACCCAGAGTTCCCCGCCGACGCCGATTGGGTGCGCCACGACAGTGACTTGGCACTGTCCTGGCATCACGACATCGAGACGGTGCCGACGCTGCTGCAGGTGGTCGACGGCGCCGGCGTCGAGCGCACCGAGGGGTGGTCGCGGGGCGACTGGGAGCGGCTCTCGGGAGTGGACGGCCTGGGTGACGGTCTGCCCGACTGGCGGCCGGGTTGCGGCTCGCTGAGCGTCGATCCGTCGCACGCGGACGAACTCGCCGTTCGCTTCGGCGACTCGCCGCTGCACAGCCGCCGCGTGGAACTGGCGACACTCGAGGACGAATGGGAGGCGATGTGGGATCGGGGCTGGTCCGACGGGCTGCCGGTGGTTCCGCCGACCGCCGAGCGGGTGCTGCGCATGCTGGAGGGCACGACGCGCCACCCCGGTGACGTCGTGGCCACCGTGCCGCCCGACCTCGCCGAATGCACCGTCGAGAAGGTGGCGGTCAACGCCGTGATGGCCGGCTGCCGGCCCGAGTACCTGCCAGTGGTGATCGCCGCCGTCGAGGCGGTCTGCACCGACGAGTTCAACATGCACGGCGTGCTGGCCACCACCATGAGCGTGGGGCCGGTGCTCATCATCAACGGCCCAATGGCGAGTCGCATCGGCATGAACACCGGCATCAACGCCCTCGGGCAGGGCAACCGGGCGAACTCGACGATCGGCCGGGCCGTGCAGTTGGTGGTGCGCAACGTCGGCGGCGGGAGACCGGGCGCCGCGGACCGGGCCACCCTCGGTTCGCCGGCCAAGGTGGGGTTCTGCTTCGCCGAGGCCGAGGACGCCTCGCCGTGGACCACCCTGGCAGAGAGCCGCGGCTGGCGCCGCGATCAGTCCACGGTCACTGCCTTCGCCGGCGAGTCGCCCCGGGTCCTCTTCGACGAGCGCTCCCGCAGCCCCGAGTCACTCACCAAACACCTGGCGCTGGCGCTGCGGGCAACGGCGTCACCCCGGGTGATGCTGGCCCTCGACGGGATGGTCGTCATCCCGCCCGAGCACATGGCCCGCTTCGCCACCGCCGGCTGGAGCAGGGACCGCTTCATGGCCGAACTCAGCGAGGAGTTGCTGACCGACGCCGACGAGCTGCTCGCCGGTGCGGGGGGCATCGAAGCGGGGCTCCCGCCCGAAGCCGCCGGGCGGCGCATCGGGAAGTTCCGACCCGGCGGACTGCTCGTCGTCCACGCCGGCGGCCCCGCAGGACCGTTCACCGCAATCATGGCCGGCTGGGTCAACGGTCCCCGCGGCAGCGACCCGGTCACCCGCGAGATCACCCCATGAGGCTCACAGGACCCCGCTCCCCCGGCCGCCAGGAGGCTGCACCATGACCACCGTCCTCGACCCCACCGCCGAGCGGGCCCCCGCCGGGCGGCGCCAGGCGACCCGACCCGCCTCGCTGGCCGGGCGCACCGTCGGCCTGCTCGACATCTCCAAGCCCCGGGGCAACCTGTTCCTGGACCGGATCTCCGAACGCCTCAGCGAACTCGGCGCAACCGTGAACCGCTACACCAAGCCCGCCTACACCAAGCCCGCCCCGGTGGACCTGCGCCACGAGATCGCCACGAACTGCGATGCGGTGATCGAGGCGCTCGCCGATTGAGGATCCTGCGTGTCGTGCAGTGTGCACGACGTCAGCGATCTGGAGCGCCGCGGCACGCCGGCCGTGTTCGTGCTGTCGGAGCACTTCGCCTCCGCGGCCAGTACGCAATCCGAGGCGCTCGGCTTCGACGCCGCCACGGTGTTCACGAGCCACCCCATCCAGGACCGAACCGACACCGAGATGGTCGCCATCGCCGACGCCGCCTTCGAGGAGCTTGTCGCGGCGCTGTCGGACTCCGATCCGGCGGCCGCCGCATAGCGGCGCCCGCCGGCGCTCGGGATCTTGCCCCTGGGCTCGCAGGCCATTAGCCTGAGTGGCGATTGGATCCCCAGGCAGCGTCTTCAGACACGGTGCCTGCATGAGACCCCCGGGGAGCGGCCTTGCCGCTCCCCGCATTTTTCCCACGAGCCAGGGCATCGAGCGGGGGCTCCGCCAACCGTGGCGATGCCGCGGGCCTGCTCGCGCAACTTGCGCGTCCGGTACGAGTTGCAGGCTGTCCCGGCGATGACTCGACAGACCCAACACGGGCGCCGATACTCAACGTTGGACTGATCAAGACCGGCGATCCCACTGGTGGCGGTCCGAGGGGATCGTCAGTCAATCCCAGAACTGGAGCCACATTGGATTTGAACGCCAGCGTCAAGGCCGCCACCGGCGATGAGAAACTGAAGAACTGGCTGAACACGTTCCTTGACCGCCAACCTAGTTTCCGTGTCACGGTCCGGACCCGCCGAGTCCGTTCGGGGGCCGTCTGGTGCAATTCCTGTAAGACCAACATCGAGGCTTGCCCCCACTGCAATGTTGCGCTCGAACGGTCACCGGAGAAGGGCATCGACGCCGCAATTGCCACGGATCTCCTATCGCTGTCGTGGCAAGGCGTGCTCGACGTCGCGATCCTCGTCTCCGGCGACGATGACTTCATCCCGGCTGTCGAGCGGATCCAAGAGAAGGGTCTCAAGGTTGTCAACGCGACGTGGCAGAACCATGGACACGAACTGGCCCACTCCTGCTGGGGATCGTTCCCTCTCGATTCGGTGCTTGATCGCCTGATCCGCGAGTAGTCGGAAGCAACCTAGGAAACTCCCAGGCAATTGACGGCAGGAGCCGTCATCTCAGCCGAGCAGTCAGGTCCGGCCCTCGCCGGAACGACGGGGAGGTCGAGGCCGGGCCAGGTCTCTAGTAGATCTCGGGGACGAAGGTCTGATCGGACATGGGCGGGCGGACGTAGCCGACCCGCTCCTGGGGCTCGGGCAGTTCCACCTCCTCCCACGGCACGTCCTCGTAGGGGATCGTCGACAGCAGGTGCGAGATGCAGTTCAGGCGGGCCGCCTTCTTGGAGTCGGCGTTCACCACGTACCAGGGCGCCTGCTTGATGTCGGTGTGTGCGAACAGCGTGTCCTTGGCCTTGGAGAACTCCACCCAGCGGGCCCGGCCCTCCAGGTCCATGGCCGACAGCTTCCAGCGCCTCGTGGGATCGTTGATCCGGTTCTGGAAGCGGCGCTCCTGCTCGGCATCGCTGACCGAGAACCAGTACTTGATCAGGATGATGCCCGACCGCACCAGCATCCGCTCGAACTCGGGGCAGGAGCGCAGGAACTCCCGGTACTCCTCCTCGGTGCAGAACCCCATGACGGGTTCCACGAGGCCCCGGTTGTACCAGCTCCGGTCGAACAGCACCATCTCCCCCGCCGCCGGCAACTCCTCCACGTAGCGCTGGAACCACCACTGGGTCTTCTCCCGGTCGCTGGGCGTCCCCAGCGCCACGACCCGCACCACGCGCGGGTTGAGCCGCTCGGTGATCCGCTTGATCACACCGCCCTTGCCGGCGGCGTCACGCCCCTCGAAGATCACCACCACCTTGAGGCCGTTGTGGCGGATCCAGCGCTGCAACCGCACCAGTTCCTCCTGCAGGCGAGCCAGCTCCCGCTCGTAGACCTTGGCCTTGATCCGCTTGCGCGGCTCGGCCTCCTGCGCATCCGCTCCGGCGCTCCCCACCACGCCGACGACCGGGTCCGAACTCATGCGCGAAGAGTACGTCCCGCCACCGACCCCGGCAATCGGACCGAACGCTCATGTCCCGCCGGTCGACTGCACCCTCACCTGACCTACACGGCGGGAGCCGAACGCGCAGCACCAACCGGTCCGCCATCAGGCCATCGAGCGCTGTGCCCCGCCCGCCGGAGGCGCCACCGGCAGGCGGATCAGACGAGGACCCCCAGCGGGACCGCGGCGATGCGGTCGGCTAGTCGGAAGGCAACCGTGCCCGGGTGCACCACGAGGCCGGCGCGGAAGGCATCACCGAGTCGATCCTTGAGCACGGCGAGGTGCCGCGCGTCGGCGATGCCGGCGGACGGCGCAAGTTTCGCCTCGAAGGCCAGGACACCCCCGTCGGGTAGGTCGGCAATCAGGTCGATCTCGTGGTCACCACCGGCCGATCGCAGGTGACCGAACCGCCAGCCCAGCCCCAGAGCCTCAGCCGTGGCCCTGATCTGGCACACCACGACGCTCTCGAAGAGTTCGCCGAGGCGCGCCCGACGACCGTCGAGCACCGCCGCGGTCTCGTAATGATCAGCCGCCGCCAATGCGGGGTCGACGAGGTGCCGCTTGGGTCGCTTGGTGAGGCGCTTGAACCGGTTGCTCGACCAGCCGGGCAGTTCCTCGACGACGCCGAGACGGTCGAGCAGGTCGTGATAGGTCTCGCCGGTCGCCTTTGCGACGTCGGCGGCACGATGGATCGTGGCGTGATCGGCGGTCGTGGCGACAGCGGCCCCATAGGCACGCACGTAGCGGCGCAGCTTGCGGGCGTTACGCGCCCCTGGCGCAACGTCGTCGAGATCGCGTGAGACAGCCAGGTCCAGGTAGGAGCGCAGCGACTCCTGATGATCGGCCGGAGTCATCCCGAGATTCCCCGGGAGGCCCGACTCGGTCGTCGGCGCCACCTGCTCCGCCGGCGAGAACACCGACCGGGCGCCCCGCACGGCTTCGATGCCATGTTCGGCGAGATCGGCCAAGGCCACGGCCGGGACGCGGCCGTGTCGCTCTGACAGGGTCATCGGCCGCAGCAGCATCGGCAGGATCCGCCCGGCACCGGCATGGACGTCGGCGGTGATTGCGGCGCGGGACGACCCGCTCAGAATGAATCCGCCAGGGGTCCGGTCCTCGTCGATCATCCGACGCACCGCGTCCCATACCGTCGGAACCCGTTGCCACTCGTCGATGAGCACCGGCGCGGGCAGTGACGAGCACGCTGCGGTGGGATCACTCGCCGCCGTCGCCGCGGTCGGCGGATGGTCGAGACGCAATGTCGCCGCGGCCAGCCGCGTGGCGGTGCTGGTCTTCCCGACCCCCCGAATGCCCTCGATCAGGCAAGCCGGATGCACGCGGAGCACATACGCCAACCGTTCATCGAGATGTCGCCGCAGATAAGCCATGCACAAAAGACTACTGGATCATCCGCAGTATGGATAATCAAGTGATCAGAACGGCAATAAGACGCCCACCGCATGCGCCCGGCCCGCTACCGGGCATGGACCACGAACCTCAGACGGGGGGTATGCCGTGGTGGCGGTGGCTGAAGTGACGGTCCTTGCCGGCGGCGAGGGCCAGGCGGCGGATGACCCCGTCACGTAGATCCTTGGGCTCGACGACGGCGTCGATGACGAGGTCTGAGGCGAGGCGCAGCAGGTCCACGTCGGCCTCGTAGGCCTCACGCTGGGCGGCGATGTAGGCCTCCCGCTCGGCGGGGTCGTCGATGGCGGCGATCTTGTTGGCGAACACGGCGTTGACGGCGGCCTCGGGGCCCATGACCGCGATGGAGGCGCTGGGCAGTGCCAGGCAGGCATCGGGGCCGAAGGCGGGGCCGCACATGGCGTACAGGCCGGCGCCGTAGGCCTTGCGCACGATGACCGACACCTGCGGCACCGTGGC
This sequence comes from bacterium, assembly GCA_026713745.1. Taxonomy (GTDB): domain Bacteria; phylum Actinomycetota; class Acidimicrobiia; order Acidimicrobiales; family CATQHL01; genus VXNF01. The sequence continues at coordinate 4,304 of JAPONU010000186.1, read as the reverse complement.
CTCGGAGACGGCGGTGACCATCTTGGCGCCGTGGCGGATGATGCCGCCGCGCTCCACCTCGGTGCCGATCATGAACCCCGGCACGTCGCACAGGTACAACAGCGCCACGTTGAATGCGTCGCACAGCCAGATGAAGCGAGCCGCCTTGTCCGCGGAGTCGCTGAACAGCACCCCGCCCTTGACGGAAGGGTTGTTGGCCAGGATGCCGACCGTGTTGCCGTCGAGGCGGGCGAGGCCGACGATCAGCTCGGGGGCGAAGTCGGGTTTCAGTTCGAAGAAGCTGTCCTCGTCCACCAGCCCGTCAATGACCCGGCGCATGTCGTATCCCTGGGTCGCCTCGACGGGGATCGCCGAGCCGTCGAGCAGCCGGACCGGCGGCAGCGGCTCGGTCTGTGGCGGCGGGTCGCGCCAGCAGGTGGGCAGGTAGGAGAACCAGGCGCGGGCGGCCTCGATGGCCGATTCGTCGTCGGTGAACAGGTTGTCGCCGCAACCCGAGACGGTGGCGTGCATGCGGGCGCCGCCCATCTCCTCCAGCGACACCACTTCGCCGATCACCACTTCGGCCATGCGGGGCGACCCCAGGTACATGGAGGCGTTGGCCTCCACCATGAACACCACGTCGCAGAACGCCGGGATGTAGGCACCGCCTGCCGCCGAGGGTCCGAACAGGCAGCAGATCTGCGGCACCCGCCCCGACAGCTTCACCTGGTTGTGAAAGATGCGCCCCGCGCCGCGCCGGCCGGGGAACAGGTCCACCTGGTCGGTGATGCGCGCCCCGGCGGAATCCACCAGCCAGAAGATCGGCAACTCGTTGGCCAGAGCCACTTCGGTGGCGCGGACGATCTTCTCCACGGTGCGGGCGCCCCAGGAGCCGGCCTTGACCGTCGGGTCGTTGGCGACGGCCACCGCCGGCCGGCCTTCCACCAGGCCCCGGCCGGTGATCACACCGTCGGCCGGCAAACCCCCGGCCGTGGCGTTGGCCAGCTGGGCGTCCTCCACGAACGTGTCGGGGTCGAAGAGCAACGCCAGGCGGTCGCGCACGTACAGCTTGTGCTGGCGGGCCAGCTTGGCGGCGCCCGCCTCGGTGGGACTCTCGGTGGCCGCCAGCGCCTCCGCCAGCCGCCGCGCCACGTCGCTCATCGCCTCCCCCGTCTCACGCGTCCAGCCTAAGACCGCACCCGGCCGCCTTGCCGTATCCGCACCGGATAGAGCAGAAACCTGCAATTGGGGGTGTCGGCGCACTGGCCGCGGCTGGTCGAATGCCCGTACGGGGGCCGCACCGGTGCCCGCGCGGCGACCCGATCGCCGTGTCAGCACATCGTCCGGGGATCAGAACCATGAGCATCGAAGCCCGACCCGACACAACCCGACCCCGCTCGCTGAGCCGTCGCAGCCGGCGATGCAGCAGCCTGAGCCTTGTCGCCGGCGCCCTGTGTGCCGTCGCCCTGCTGGGGGCCGCCTGCAGCGACGCCGGCGACGAGCCGGCAGCGACACCGCCACCTGCGCCCGCACCGGCGGCGGCCGAGCCCGAACCGCCACCGCCACCGCCCGTCGAACCCGAAGCTGCGCCTCAGCCCGCGGCGGACCCGGAACCCGGTCCCCCGGCGCCCGAGCCACCGCCCGCGCCCGCCGAAGGTGCCAGCGGCGAACCGATCATGGTCGGCAGCATCCTGGATGAGACCGGGCCGCTGAACATCTACGGCACCCCGATGGTGGACGCCACCCGTCTGGCCGTCGACCACATCAACGCCGCCGGCGGCGTGCTGGGTCGCCCGCTGGAACTGGTGGAGGTGGACTCCAAGTCGGATCAGAACGAGTACATCAACGGCGCCGAGCGGCTGGCCTCGATGGATCTGGCTGTTGTGCAGGGCGGTATCACCAGCGCGTCGCGCGAGGCGATCCGCCCCGTGTTCGACGACGCCGAGATGCTGTACTTCTACAACGTTCTCTACGAGGGCGGCGTGTGCGACATCAACACGTTCGTGACCGGAACCGTGCCCACCCAGCAGGTGGAGCCACTCCTGCGCTGGGCCGTCGAGAACATCGGCCCGAAGGTCTACGTCTTGGCCGCCGACTACAACTACGGCCAGATCTCTGCCGACTGGGCCGAGGAGTACGCACCTTCGGTCGGCGCCGAGATCCTGGCGACCGACTTCTTCCCGCTGGACGTGAGCGAGTTCGGCACCACACTCAGCGCAATCCAGGACGCCGATCCCGACGTGATCTTCAGCTTCCTGGTGGGCGGCGCCCACATCTCGTTCTACAGCCAGTTCGCCGCCAGCGGGCTGAGCGACGAGATGACGATCGTGTCCACAACCTTCGGTGTGGGCAACGAACACATCGCCCTCGAGCCCGCAGCCCAGGAGAACCTCTACGTGGCGTACTCCTACTACCAGGAACTGGACACGCCGGAGAACACCGCGTTCGTGGCGGCCTGGCAGGACGCCTACGGCGGCGACTACCCCTACATCACCGACCTTGCGGTGGACACCTGGGACGGCTGGCACATGTGGGCCGAAGCCACCGAGCGCGCCGGCACGACCGATCGGGAGGCGGTCATCGCCGAACTGCAGAAGGGCGCCAACTTCGTGAGCCCCCGGGGCCTCGTGGTCATGGACGGCGCCGCCCACCACGTGACGGTGCCGATCCGCATCGCCGTCACCGACGGGGCGAACGGATTCGACGTGATCCGCACCTACGAGTCGGTGGGACCCGAGTTCGAGCAGCAGCAGTGCGACCTGGTCAACGACCCCGACGTCAACGAGCAGTTCACGCCCTGAGCCACACGAGCCCCCCGACATGGTCCTCCTCCTCGCCGGCGGCGGGGAGGAGGACCGCGCCCGGCCGGGAGCCGTGCCCCGCGACCGTGACACGATGAGGTCATTGCACCCATGACAGCCGACGGGGCGTTCAACGCCTGGTTCTCCCTGATGACGACGGTCTCGGTGCTGCTGCTGGTGTCGCTGGGGCTGGCGGTGGTGTTCGGGCTGCGACGGGTGATCAACCTGGCCCACGGCGAGTTCATCATGTTCGGGGCGTTCGCCACACTCACCGCCACCCGCGCCGGCATCGGGCTCTGGGCCGCCATGCTGATTGCGGTCGCGGTCACCGCCGCATTCGGGCTCGTCGTCGAACTGGCGATGATCCGCCACCTCTACGAGCGCCCCGCCGACACGATGCTGGCCACCTGGGGGCTCTCTCTGATACTCGTCCAGCTCGCCGCCAACATCTACGGCTCGGTGACCGAGGGCATCCCCACACCGCTGGGCAGCTTCGGCGTGGGCGACTACTCCATGTCGACCTACAACCTGGTGCTCATCGGCGTGGCCTGGACGCTGGCGGCGGTCACCTGGCTGCTGATGCGCCGCACCCGGCACGGCCTGCTGACCCGGGCCGCCGCGCAGAACCCGGCCATGGCCGCCGGGCTGGGCGTGAACACCCGGCGCGTGGCCACGTGGACCTTCGCCTACGGGGCCGGACTGGCGGGCGCCGCGGGGGCGGTGCTGGCGCCGGTGGTCGGGGTGATCCCCACGATGGGCCAGCTGTACGTGGCCCGCTCGTTCATGGCGGTGATCGTGGGAGGACCTGCCTTCCTGGCCGGCACCATCGGCGCCAGCACCGTGCTGGGCACCGTCGAGAATCTGGTGAGCCGCGGCTACACGCCGGTCATCGGCCAAGCCATGCTGCTGGTGGCCGCCATCGTGATCCTGCGGTTCCTGCCCCAGGGTCTCACCGGGAAGCGGCAGCGAGGCGGGCTGGTATGAGGACGCCGGCGGCAGGCACCGAGCGAGCGGCGTCGGTTACCGGGGCCGCGGGCCAAGGTGACCGGCGGCCGGGCTCGGGCAGTGCCAGGCTGCGTGCCCGCATATCGGCATCGCGGGCAGGTCTGTCGGATCTGGCGGTCGCCGCGATCGCCGGCGGGCTGCTGTTGCTGGCCGGCAATCTGGTGGCCGGGTTCACCGCGTTCGAGTGGACCCTGTGGGCCATCGAAGTGATCCTGGCGCTGTCGCTCGTGCTGGTGTGGGGCTACTGCGGGATCTTCAGCTTCGGCCAGGCGGCTGTGTACGGAATCGGTGGCTACGCGTACGGCGTCTTCGCGCTCAACGTGGCAGAACGCACCGGCGAGACCCTCTCGGCGCTCGTCGTAGCGTCCGCCGCTGGGGCGGTCTTCGCCGCCGCCCTCGGCTACTTCATGTTCTACGGCAACCTCTCCAACATCTACGTGGCGATCGTGACCCTGGCCACGGCGCTCGTCGTTTTCGCCATCGTCAACAGCACCGCCGGCTCTGCCTACCGCATCGGCG
>JAPONU010000185.1 GCA_026713745.1 bacterium | reverse complement strand
CTGCGCACCGCAGGGAGCCGCAGCCCACGCCGACCGCCGCAGCCGGCGCTCGCTCAGATCCAGGGCGTGTTGCGGAACGACATCGCGACCAGGACGAGGATCGAGATGCCCAGAGCTGCCCGGTACAGGGCGAAGGGGGCAAAGTCCACCCGGCGGACCAGCGCCAGCAGGAGCGAGACCGCCGCCCAGCCCGAGAGCGCGGCCGCCACGGGTCCCCAGACGAAAGCCGCCTGGGCATCAGCAGGGATCCCCGACCACCCGCCGAGGTCGATCAGCTTGTACGCCGCCGCCCCGGCGATGACCGGCACGCTCATCAACATGGCGACCCGCGCCGCCTCGGGGCGCGACATTCCCCGGAGGCGCGCGGCGGTCATGATGGCGCCCGACCGGGACACACCGGGGACGAGTGCCAGCGCCTGCGCCACGCCCAGACTGAGGGCGTCGCTCCCGTCGAGGGTTTCGTCCGGCCGGCTCGGGCCCCTGCGGTCCGCCCACCACAGCCAGACGCCGAACACCACCAGCGTGCAGGCAGTCACCCAGACCCGCTCGTTGCGTTCCAGCGCAGCCCCGGCGGTGACCCCCACGATCGCCGCGGGCACCGTCGCCAGCACGAGGAGCCAGCCCCGCCGGCCCTCGGGGCTCCGCCCGCCGACTGCCTGGCGGGCGCCCGCCGCCACGAGCCCGACGACCTCCCGGCCGAAGTGGGCCAGCACGCCGGCCAGGGTGCCGACGTGCAGCGCCACCTCGAATGCGGTCCACAGGCTCGCGTCGCCCGCGAACGGCTCCCATCCGGCCAGCCACGTGACGAGTTGCAGGTGGCCGCTGGAGGAAATCGGCAGGAACTCGGTCAGCCCCTGGAGGATGCCCAAGACGATGGCTTCGAGAATCGACATCGCTCGCCCGCCTGCGGGTCAACCCGGAGGGGCGCTCACTCCCCCGACACCGTCACGTCGGCGACCACGAGAGTGACCCCCGCAGCCGTCATCGGCAGCCGCGTGAGATCGTTGCCCACGGCCACCACGTCGAGCAGCATGCGCTGCAGCGTCGAGGCCACCGTGAACTCCCGGATGGGCTCGGCCAACTCGCCGTTCCGGATGCGCAGCCCCTCGGCGCCCGTGGAGAAGTCACCGCTGACCAGGTTGACGCCCGAGTGCAGGCCGCTCACCTCCTGCACCAGGACGCCGTCGGCTATGCCGCCGACGAGATCGGCGGCGTTGCGGTCGCCCGGGGTCGCCACCAGCGCCATGGCACCCACGCCGGGGACCGAGGAGTAACCCCGCACCGCCGAGCCGGTGGAGGCCGCGCCGAAGCGACGGCCCGTGTAACTGTTGTGCAGGAACCGCTGCAGAACGCCCGCCGTTATCAACTCGTTGCGGCGGGTGGCCAGTCCCTCGCCGTCACAGGCACCGGCGCCGAAGGCGGCGGGATCGGTGGGGTCGTCGGTCAGGGACAGCACTGATGACGTCACCGGCTCGCCGAGCCGGCCGGCGAACAGCGAGCGGTTCGTCACTGCGGCCTCCCCAGACAGCGTGGCGCCGACGAGTCCCAGGAACTGCGCCGTGACCCAGGGGTCGAAGACGACGGTGGTGCGCATCGTGGCCGGCTTGCGGGCGCCGAGTAGCCGCACGGCCCGCTCGGTGGCTTCGGTGGCCGCCTGCTGAACGTCAAGTGCGTCGAGGCTGCGACCCACGCTGAAGCCGAATCCGGTCTGGGTATCCTCGCCCTCCGCCGCGATCGAGAAGACCGCGAGGTGGCAGCCGGAACTCCGTTCGATCGAGCGGATACCACTGGTCGTGACGACCGCCCCCAGGGACAGTGAGTCGGCGTAGTCTGCAGACTCCACGCTGCTGATCCGCCGGTCGCCCGCCAGCACCGCCCGCTCCAGTTCAAGGGCCAGATCGATCTTCGTCTCCGGTGCAACAGCGGCTAGTTCCGCGCACCAGAGGTCCAGGTCGGGAGCGGTCACGCCGTCGGGCACGGCAACGCCGAGGAACTCGTCCGGGCTTCCGAAGGCGGCGTTGTCGCGGGCCTCCTTCAGCGTCTCGGCCACGACCGCCTCGTCATGGCTGCCGGCGTGAGCGAATCCCTGCCTCTCGTCGATCACCACCCTGATGCCCACGCCGTCCGCGGTCGCGTAGGCGAACGACTCCACCTCGCCCTGCCAGGCGCGAACGTCGGTCTCCACCGACCGCACCGCCACGACCTCGATCTGCTCGCCGGGCCGCGCCTGGGCCACCACACGCTCGCCGAGCGCGGCAAGCGTCTCGCCTGTCAGGTCGTCATCGTGCAAGGCGACGCCCCGATTCCGCGCGGCGCGGTCGGCCGGCTCAGGCAGCGGTGCCACCGACGGTGAGGCGCTGGACCCGCAGCGTCGGGGTTCCGTCCCCCACGGGAACCCCCTGACCATCCTTGCCGCACATGCCTGGCGACCCCATGGCGAAGTCGTTGCCGAGAGCGTCGATGAGCATCAGCACGTCGGGGCCGTTGCCGATGAGGTTGCCCTCGCGGATGGGGGCGGTGAGGCGCCCGTCCTCGATGAGGTAGGCCTCGGTCATGCCGAACACGAAGTCGCCGGTGGCGGTGTTCACCTGGCCCCCGCCGAGGTGCGCCACGTAGACGCCGTTGGGGGTGTCGGCCACGATGTCGTCGGGCTCGCTGTTGCCGTTGGCGATGTAGGTGTTGGTCATGCGCACCATCGGTAGGTGCTGGTAACTCTGGCGGCGCCCGTTGCCCGACGACGCGTCCCGCCCCTCGCGGTCGGCTCGCAGCCGGTCCCACATGTAATCCACGAGCACGCCGTCGGCGATCAGCACGTTGCGCTGCGCCGGGCGACCCTCGTCGTCGATGGCGTAGCAGCCCCACTCGCCGGGCATCGTGCCGTCGTCGATGAGGGTGACCATGGGGTTCGCCACCTGCTCACCGATCCGCCCGGCGAAGACCGACACGTCCTTGTGGATGTGGTCGGCCTCCAGTCCGTGCCCGCAGGCCTCGTGGAACAGCACGCCACCTCCTCCGGCCCCGATGACGACCGGCATGGTCCCGCTGGGAGCGGGCACTGCCTCGAGCTTGCGCAGCGCCCGCCGGGCTGCGGTCCGCGCCAGGTCGGCCACATCGACGGTGTCGAAGAGTTCGAAGCCCACGGTGTGCCCGCGCGTCTCCCGGCCGTTCTGCTTGCCGGCGTCGCCCGCCGCGTCCACGGACACGGAGAAGAAGGTTTTCACCTGCTCGTCGGCGGACATCAGACCGTCGCTGTTGGCCACAAGAATCCGCCGCCGGCTGTCGCCGTAGGTGCAAGCCACCTGGAAGATGGCAGATCCCTCGGCACGGGCGGCCTCCTCGGCAGTGCGCAGCAAGTCCACCTTGCGGGCCTTCGCCACGGTGTCGGGAGCGGCGGCCACCTCGTTGGGTGCCGGGGCGTCCTGGCGGTTCAGCGGCCTCCCCGGCTGCTGCACACCCCCAGCGCGGGCCGCGGCCGCGGCGACCCTTGCGGCCTCGCGCAGGCCGGCGGGTGAGAGTTCGGTGGTGTGGGCGAAGCCGACGGACGCCCCCGCGCGCACTCGGATGCCCGCACCCCTCGACCGGCCCGAGACCAGTTCCTCGATCCTGCCGTCGTCGAAACCGGCGCGGCAGTTGCGCCGGTCCTCGATGAAGACCTCGGCGAAGTCACCGCCGGTGCGCAGCGCCGCGTGCAGGGTGGCATCGAGGACTTCCGCATCCGGCATGGCACTTGACATCGCTGCCTCCTTCGCCGCCACGGGCCGCTGGGTCGAGAAGTCGCGGCTCGGGCGACTTCCAGGGTACCAATCGCCGATCCCGAACCTGGTCCGGCTCCGAGCGCCGGCTCGCCCGCCCCTCGCCCGCACCTCGGCACGGACGTGACCGCCCCGACCGGGGCCCGTAGGGTGGCGGACGTGGTTCTCGAACCAGGTGCCCGCGGCAGCGCCCGACGGACGGTCGGAGAGGCCGACACCGGTGCATCCGTCGGCTCGAGCGACCTGCGGATCCTCGCCACCCCGATTCTCCTCGCCCTCAGCGAGGCGGCCACCGTCGACGCCCTCGCGGGCAGCCTGCCGGGCGGCTCCACGAGCGTGAGCATGCGGGTCCACTACGACCACGTGCGGCCCGTCCCGGTGGGCCGGCCGGTGTTCGCCGCGGCGCGCCTCGAGCGCGTCGAGGGGCGCCGTCTCACCTTCAGCGTGGAGGCGCGCGACGAGGCCGGTGACCTGGTGGGAAGTGGGCGCATCGTGCGGATCGTCGTCGATCGCCGGCGGTTCGAAGAGCGTGTGCCGCCGGCGCAGTAACCCGTCACCGCCGGTGCCGGCTGCAGTTCCGCCAGGAGCCGCGCCCTCCCGCCGCCTCACAGAGTTCACCTCCCGGTCGCTGTCGGACACAGCACCGGCACGCACGAGTAACCTTGCGGGCACCGACCGGCACTCCGGGCCGACGCCGGACGCGGCCCTCACCGAATAGCGGCGACGCGATGTCGAGCCAGCCGGACGTCGGCGCAACCCGATCCCCCTTCAAGGAACCCATGGACCGCAAGCGCACCTGGACCGTCTACGCCCTCCGTGCGGGCATCAGCGGCGGGCTGTTGACGTTCCTCATCGTCCAGGGTCCGAATCTTGACGCCTCCAAGCTGCTCCCGGACTGGAACCGCTGGACGCCCTTCTGGTTGTTCGGAGCGTTCGCTCTCATGGCCCTGTCGCTGGTGCTCGGCGCCCTCCGCTGGAGGCAGGTCACCGAAGCGCTGCGCCTCGACGTGCCCCTGCGCGGGGTTCTGTCCCACTTCATCGCCGGGCAATTCGTGTCGAACGTGATGCCGACGACCATCGGCGGCGACGTGTTGCGTGTCACCCGGCTCGGCAGCGACACCGGCAAACACCCGGCGGCGTTTGCCTCGGTGATCTTCGAGCGGCTCTCCGGGTGGCTGGTGCTGCCGATGTTCACCTTCGTCGGCCTGGCTCTCAACCCACCTCTGGGCCGGCTGGGCGCTACCTCGGCCACTGCGATCACGCTGGCATGCGTAACCCTCGGCACCTTCGGCGCCCTGCTGTACGTGGTCGGCCACAATGCCACCGGCCGCTGGCTCGCGGGACGCACCGGCGTCGCCCGCTACATCAACGCCATGCACCTCGCCCTCGATGCGCTGAGGGCGCAGCCGCGCGCCGCGGTCCGGCTACTGGCTGCCTCGGTGGTCTACCAATTGTCGGTGCTGCTGGCTGTGGGATGCGCGACCGAGGCGATGGGCATCGACGAGGTGGGCTTCACCGCTCTCCTGGCCTTCTTCCCTGCCGTCCTGATGCTGCAGGTCCTGCCGCTGGGCATCGGCGGCCTCGGAGTGCGCGAGGCCTCGCTGGTGTTCTTCCTGACCGCCATCGGGGCACCGGAGGAGCAGGCATTCTCACTCGGCCTTCTCATCGGGCTGCTGATCCTCCTCTGCAGCCTCCCCGGACTGCCCGCGGTGCTGCTCGGCAACCGGCTGTTCGGTCGCCGCCGCATCCCGGCGAGCCCGCCGGAGAGCGACGAGGACCGCACCGAGGCTCTCGTCTGAGGTCGCCATGACCACAGGAGTCGCCCGGCCGCGCGGTCGTCAGAGCCACGACCGGACGGGGTGGTGGACGCAGTCGCCGGTACTCCGACGGCTGTGGGACCTCGGCGGTCAGTCGAGCGGCCCGCAACACGCCAAGCGCCAGGAACTGGGCATCCGCTGGTGGCGGGAGATCCTCCTCATCGGCCTGTTCTACGCCGGCTACAACATCGTTCGCAACCAGTTCGGGTCCGCGGCAGTGGGGCCGGTCCATGCCCTGAACAACGCCGAACTCGTTATCGAATTCGAGCGGGCACTCGGCCTCTACGTCGAATCGACCGTGCAGGGCTGGTTCCTGGGGTGGGACACGTTCATCTCGGTGTGGAACGTGTTCTACGGACTCCTGCACTTCTCGGTGACGTTCTTCACGATGATGTGGCTGTACCTCAAGTTCCCCGAGGCCTACCGGCGCTGGCGGACCACCGGATTGCTTTGCACCGGGCTCGGACTCGTGGGGTTCGCGCTGTTCCCGCTCATGCCCCCACGGCTGCTCGGAGCATGCGGACCGTACGGAGCCTGCCTTCCGGATGCCGGCTTCGTCGACACGATGATCCACTACGAAGGTCTGTGGTCGTTCGACTCCGGCACCTTCCAGAAGCTCTCCAACCAGTACGCGGCGATGCCAAGCATTCACTTCGCGTGGGCGTTCTGGTGCGTTCTGGCGCTCCGTGGCAAGGTGCGCAGCGGCTGGGGACGCCTGTGCCTGTACCTCTACCCGCTGCTGACCCTGTTCGCCGTCATCGTCACCGGCAACCACTACTGGATCGACGCTGTGGCCGGCGCCGCCTGCGTGTTACTGGCCCTGGCATGGGCAACGCCCCTGGTGCGCTGGAGCCAGCAGCGCCGGACTCGACGCCTCGAACGCGGGTCCGACGCCGGCGAGATCGTCACCACAGGCGCCCAGCACGGCGCTTCTCACTAAGGTATCCACACATTGTCCCCTGCTGACGATCCCATCGAGGCTCCACAATGCTCCTGAATCGGGTCATCACGCCCGCATCCCTGCGGGAAATGGACTACGACGAACTCGACACGCTCGCCGAGGAGATCCGGGCCTTCATCGTGGATGCGGTCACCACCCACGGTGGCCATCTGGGCTCGAACCTCGGGGCGGTCGAATTGACGCTCGCCCTCCACCGCGTCTTCAACTCCCCCTCCGATGCGATCCTCTGGGACACCGGCCACCAGGCCTACGTGCACAAGATCGTCACCGGCCGCTCGCACCTGTTCGAGGAACTGCGCAAGCCGGGAGGGATGTCGGGTTACCCGTCACGAGAGGAATCCGAGCACGATTGGGTCGAGAACAGCCACGCCTCGACCTCGTTGAGCTACGCGCACGGACTGGCGCTCGCCTACCAGTCGAAGGAACAGCACGGCGGGCCCCGGCGTCGCGTCGTGGCGGTCATCGGCGACGGGTCGATGACGGGGGGCATGGCGTTCGAGGGCCTGAACAACCTGGGCCACTCCAACCTGGATGTCGTCATCATCTTCAACGACAACGGCCGCTCGTACGCACCCACGGTGTCCCGGCTGAGCGAACGGCTCGCCCGCTTGGCGGTGAACCCGGCCTTCGTCCAGCATCAGGAGCGGCTCGAGCGGATCCTGGGGGACCTCCCGCTGGTGGGCGAGCACGTCGACCGGGTCGTCGACGCCGTCAAGGCCGGCGTGCGGGAACTCTCGGAGTCGCCCTCGTTCTTCTCGGACCTCGGCGTCCGCTACACCGGGCCGTTCGACGGCCACGACATCCGGAATCTCGAGCGAAGCCTTCGCCACGCCGCCGAGCTGAAGGGGCCGGTCGTCGTCCACGTGCTGACCGACAAGGGCCGCGGTTATGCCCCCGCCGAGCGCGACCCCATCAAGCGCATGCACGACACCTCCCGGACCAAGCTCGGCAGCTACACCCAGGCCTTCTCCGACGCCATCGTGAAGGAGGCCGAGTCGCGGCAGGACCTCGTGGCGATCACCGCCGCCATGCCGGACTCCACCGGCCTGCTGACCTTCAAGGACCGCTTCGCCGATCGGTTCGTGGACGTGGGCATCGCCGAGCAGCACGCCGTGACGTCGGCGGCCGGCATGGCCATGGGCGGCCTACGGCCGGTCGTGGCCATCTACTCCACGTTCCTCACGAGGGCCTTCGATCAGGTGAACCTCGACGTTGGCCTGCACCGCCAACCGGTGGTGTTCTGCATCGACCGGGCGGGCATCACCGGTGACGATGGCCCCTCCCATCACGGGATTCTCGACATGGCGCTGCTCACGAAGGTGCCGGGCATGTGCGTGATGGCCCCGTCGTCATACCAGGAGTTGGAGGTCATGCTGTCCCAGGCGCTGGACATGACCGACGGCCCCGTCGCCATCCGCTGGCCCAAAACCGCCGCCCGCCAGGTCTCCGAGGACGATGTGGGCCGGGGACTCGCCGGCCGCAAGGTGCGCGCAGGCGAGACGGTCTGCCTGCTGGCGGTGGGCAAGATGCTGGAGGCCGCCGAGGAGGCCGCCGAGCGCCTCGAGAGCCACGGCGTCTCCACCTCGGTTTGGGACGTGCGGGTGGTGGCCCCGCTGGACGAGGCGATGCTGAGCGACGCCCGGTCGCACGCACTCGTCGTGACCGTCGAGGACGGCATCCGCGAGGGCGGGGCCGGGGCCGGTATCGCAACGGCGCTGAGCGGTATGGACGGCCCCGAGGCGATGCCGGCCCTGCGAATCCTGGGGATCCCCACCGCCTACCTGCCCCACGGCAAACCCGACGAGATCCTGGCGGCCTGCGGCCTCGACGCGGCCTCGATCGCGACGACGGCGCTGGAGGCGCTCGACTGATCCTGCCCGCCCGCTCCGGCAGCCCGCCGGCAGTCGGGCGCTACTGGTAGAAGGGGTTCTCGCCGGCCGCGTGATCGGTCACGTCGATCACGTCGAGGATCTCCGGCACGTGCTGGGTGACGATCGTGGCGACACCCTGGTGCAGGGTGGCGGCGCTCATCGTGCATCCCTGGCAACCGCCCCCCATCAGCATGTACGCCTTGCTGTCTTCCACCTTTACGAGTTCCACGTACCCGCCGTGTGCCGCCAGGGACGGGTTGACGTGGTTGTTCAGCAGGTTCTGCAGCCGCTCGGCCACCGAGCCGGACTCCGACAGATCGATGCGGTCGGCCATGTCGGGACGATTGGGGTTGCGGATCACCAGGCCGCCCTGCAACGCGTTGCTGGGAACATCCAACGTGGCGCCGGTGAGGTTCTCCACGGAGTCCCCCGGGATGATGATGGTCAGCCCGGCCGCTTCGTAAACCACGTCGTCGCCGTCGACCCCGTCGATCTCGTGCAAGGACAGGTCATAGCCGAACTCAAAGGTCATGCTCGGTGACATCTCGGTGCCCGAAATGGCGACACGCAGCCCCAGAGCGGCGCCGTCGGCCTCCCCGGCCAGTGCGCCGAGAACAACCTCAGCGGCCTCGTCGGTCACCTGCAGGATGACGGACGTGGCGGTGGCAGTGGCGGCTGGTGTCGAGTTCGTGGCCAGATCAGTGTTCACACCAGGCAGGATATAGGCTTCGGCACGTTCGACCCGCCTCGGGGAATCGAGCAGAGGTGACCGAGGGGCGGGTACAGCCCGTCGACGCCGACAAGCAGGGACCGTCGAGAGACGGCGGAACGCCGAAAGAACCTCAACAGCCGAGAATTCGAGGGAGCCGGTTTGAGCGAATCCGCGGTCACCACGAGCCTCGCCGGCAACGTCGCTCTCATCCGGATCGACGACGGCAAGGTCAACGCACTGACTCCCGCTCTGCTCGACGGCCTATGGGGAGCGCTCGACACCGCGGAGGCCCACGCGAGAGCCGTCGTGCTCGCAGGACGGCCGGGCGTGTTCTGCGCCGGACTTGATCTCGACGTGATGCGCACCGGTGGCCGGCCCGCCATGGAGTTGCTCCGCAGGGGCACCGAGATCTTCCTCCGACTCGCCGGATTCCCGCGTCCGGTGGTGACGGCCTGCACCGGACACTCCCTGGCCGCCGGCGCCGTGCTGTTGCTCTGCGCCGACGTCCGGATCTGCTCGGAGGGCGACTACAAGATCGGCCTCAACGAGGTGGCCATCGGCATCCCCCTCCCGGAGTTGGTGATCGACCTCGCACGCGCCCGCCTGTCGCCCCGGCACTTCACCCTCGCCTGCAACACGGGGCGGATCTACTCGCCGACCGGGGCCATCGACGCCGGGTTCCTGGATCGTGCAGACTCCTCGGACGCCGCGGGCGATGCCCTCGGGGTGGCCGCCGAACTCGCCGAGCGCCTCGACGCCGCGGCGTTCGCCGCGACTCGTCGGGTGACCTGCCGGGGGCTCGCCGAGGTGATCGCGCGCAACGCAGCAGATCTCACCGAGGCGAAGCGAGCCCGACCCGGCGCCGCGTAGGCACCCGGGCGCCCCACCGCCGGTGGCGCTCAGCATCCACCGGGCGGCCATCACCGGCGACGACAGCCCCCCGGAGAGGCGGGGGCGGACGAAGACTTGCGCTTACCGGAACGGGCAGCGCCGGGATATGTTCTCCAGTACCCGAACACATCCGGCGGTCGCGCGAAGGTCGAATCCGCCGACACGTGGAGCACGAGAGAGGTCCGGTATGCAGCAGAGCACAGTCACGATGAGTCTCCTGGACTCCGTGGCGATCATCACGATGGACGACGGCAAGGTGAACGCTCTGGGTCTGGACCTCATCGACGCCCTGTCGGGCGCTCTCGACGCGGCGGAGGCCGAGGCTCGAGCCGTGGTCCTGGCCGGCAGGCCGGGGGTGTTCTCGGCAGGCCTCGACCTCAACACGCTGCAGATCGGCGACCCCGACGGCCTGAAACTCATCCACAAGGCCACCGACGTCTGCCTGCGACTCCTCGAGTTCCCCCAACCGGTCGTGGCGGCGTGCACGGGACACGCTGTCGCCCTGGGGGCGGGACTGCTGCTCTGCTGCGACATCCGGATCTGCGCGGCGGGCGACTTCAAGATCGGGTTCAACGAGGTGTCCATCGGCATACCGATGCCGGAGTTGATGGTCGGCCTGGCGCGTGAGCGGCTCTCGCGGCGGCACCTGATGATGGCCGTCGCCACCGCGCAGATCTACACACCACCCGAAGCCGTCGAGGTCGGGTTCCTGGACCGCGCCGGCTCCTCCAACCCCACGAGAGACGCTCTGCAGGTGGCCACCGACCTCGCCCGGCGTCTCGACCTCGGGGCCTTTGCGGACACCCGCCAGGTCATCTGCGGTCGGTTCGCCGACACGATCCTCCGTCACGCAGGGGGATTGATGGAGATTCGACGCTCGCTCATTCCCGATGTCCCGCCTCTCTCGAAGGATCGGCCACGTTCGAAGAACCGGCCGCGACGCGGCACCGGGCGCTGACCCCGGAGCCGAGCGATCCGCGGCGCGCCCCCGCGAGCCCGCGAGCCCCTCAGCCCGCATGGCTCAGCGCAGGTGGCGCCCGCAGATGGGCCAGGGTTGCCAGCCCCGCCTTGCGTGCAGCAGGCGCGCTCTGGCGTCCTGCACCACGGGTTCGGCCCAGTGTGGGCGACCGCTCCCGCCGACCGTCTCCCAGGTCGCCTGATCGAACTGGTAGGCGCCGTAGTAGCCGTTGCCGGTGTTGACCAGGTAGTTCCCCGACGACTCGCACTGTCGCAGCGCCTCCCACTGCGCGGCGGTGGGGTCGCGGCGGCCCCGGCGGTCAAGCTCCGCCTCGGCCTCGCCGTGGATCGCCGCCACCAGGGTCACCCAGCGGGCCTCGGCGAGCTGCCCCTCGAGCAGCGGGATGTCACGGTGCGCCAATTGGATGTCGCGGTGCACCACCTCGATCCGATCGAGCACGAAGACCAGGCGATCCCCGGCCTCGGCCAGCAGTCGCTCGTAGTCGTCGTAGGCATCGGCGATGGCGCTGGCTCGCGCCGCTATCACGTGCTGCAGGTAGAGCGCGTCGATGAGGTGCTCCAAGGCAAGCAGTTCGGCGCTTAGCGCACCGGAGCGCCCGGTCATGTAGGCGACCACGATGAACTCCGCGGCCTGGTTCCGGGACTCGATCACGTCGTTGACCAGGCTTTGCTCGACCCCGACGAGGTCGGCGGCGTTCTCGACGAGGAGGTCGAACTCCTGGGTGCGCTGCGCCAGCCTGCGCCTGGCGGCTTCCAGATTCTCTTCCGCCCAGGCGAGGTCCTCCTGTGCCAGACGGTGGTTCGTGAACGGCGGCCGGCCGCCGCGATCCAACTCCCGGGCCATGGCACCGGGGGCGAGCGCGGCGGTGCCGGCCACAACCGCGACCGCGGCGAGCCAGGCCCACCGCCCCAAGCGCGGTGAAGAGTCGTTCGTACCCATCGGTGCAGATTCCCTACCGCGTCGCCCACCCGAACTCCAAATCCGGTCACCGATTGGCCGTGGGGGACAAGGGGTCCCGTCGCGCACGAAGCGTCGCAGATTGGTGGTGCCGGCACCAGGGGTCCCCTCGCGCACGAAGCAGAGCGCGCACCGCACGGCGCGGCTGCCTACGGTGTCTGCCGATGCCTCCCCCAACAACCCCGACCCCGGTCTTCGACGCCGTCGTCGTCGTCTCCTTCGGCGGCCCGGAAGGGCCCGAGGAGGTCGTGCCGTTCCTCCGGAACGTGACCCGTGGCCGCAGCGTCCCCACCCGGCGGCTGGAGGAGGTGGCCGAGCACTACCTGCAGCGCGGGGGTCGCAGCCCGATCAACGACCAGAACCGCGCGCTGGCGGCCGCCCTGCAGTCGGCACTGCACAGTGACGGCACCGACCTGCCGGTCTACTGGGGCAACCGGAACTGGCATCCGCTGCTGGCCGACACCGTGGCGTCGATGCGCGCCGACGGGGTGCGCCGGGCGCTGGCCTTCGTGACCTCGGCCTTCGGGTCTTACCCGGGCTGCCGCCAGTACCGCGAGGACATCGCCCGGGCGATCGCCGGCTGCAACGGCACACCGGAGATCCACAAGCTTCGCCTCTACTGGGACCATCCCGGGTTCATCGAGCCCATGGCCGAGGGCGTGCGAGCCGCTCTGTCGCGTCTCGACAGCGCCGCGGCGTCGAGGTCGCCGCGCCTGGTCTTCTCGGCGCACAGCATCCCGACGGCCATGGCAGCGGGCGCACCCTACGAGCGGCAGCTGCGCGAGGCGGCCTCGCTGATCGCCGAGCGCGTGCCACCGGGCCCCGGAGACCCGCTGCGCTGGGACCTCGTGTACCAGAGCCGCAGCGGCCCACCGCAGGTCCCGTGGCTGGAGCCCGACGTCGTGGACCATCTCGAGGTGCTCCACCGGGCGGGCGTCGGCGACGTGATCCTCGTGCCGCTGGGGTTCGTGTCGGACCACATGGAGGTGATCCACGATCTCGATGAGGAGGCCGCCCGCGCCGCCGCCGCACTCGACATGCGCCTGGTCCGCTCACCGACGGCGGGCACCCATCCCGCCTTCGTGAACATGATCGTGGAGTTGATCCGCGAGCGCCTCGACCCGAATACACCGCGCCGCGCCGCCGGCGCCTCGGGCGCCTGGCCCGACGACTGCGCTGCGTCTTGCTGCCCCCGGCCATGACACGACGATTCCCGGCGGACCCCGCTACACGTTGAAGCGGATCTCCAACAC
The DNA here is from genome assembly GCA_026713745.1 of bacterium. Taxonomy (GTDB): domain Bacteria; phylum Actinomycetota; class Acidimicrobiia; order Acidimicrobiales; family CATQHL01; genus VXNF01. Next base: position 9,130 of record JAPONU010000185.1, on the reverse strand, counting down.
GTCGCCGTCCTGCACCACGTAGCTTCGGCCCTCGGCACGCATTCGCCCGGCGGCACGGGCGGCTGACCACGAACCGATCTCGAGCAACTCGGCCCAGTGGATCGTCTCGGCCCGGATGAACCCACGACGGAAGTCCGTGTGGATCAGTCCGGCGCAGACGTCGGCTGTGGAACCGGCCGGGAACGGCCACGCCCGCGTCTCGTTCGGGGCGGTCGTGAAGAACGTGTGCAGGCCGAGGGCACGGGAGGCGGCGGAGACGAGGCGCGCCAGGGCGCCCTCCCCGAGATCCAGGCTCTCGGCCATGTCCGCCCGATCTTCGGCGGGGAGCTGCGCCACCTCGGCCTCGAGTTGCGCGCAGACCGCCAGCGTCTCCGCGCCGCCGAGTTCCGCCGCCACCGTCCCGACGGCTACCTCTGCGTCGGCCGGGGACAGGTCCTCGCCGACGTTGACGACGGCGACGACGGGCTTGTTCGTCAGCAGGAAGCATGGGCCCAGGAGCTCCCGTTCGGCGATCGGGAGCGCGCTGCGCCACAGCGGCGTCCCGCCGGCGAGGGTGGCGGCGGCGCGCTCCATCCGGGTCACCTCGGCGCCGGCGGTCGTGTCGCCCTTGGCCTGGCGGCGCTTCTTGTCGATCTGACGCTCCAAGCTCTCGAGGTCGGCGAGGCTGAGTTCCAATTCGAGCGTGTAGAGCGACTCCACCGGATCGCCGACTCCTTCGACCTCCTCGCTGTCGAAGGCGCGGAGAACCAGGACCACGGCGTCGACCTCCCGGATCCCGCCGAGGAAGCGGTTGCCGAGCCCCTCCCCGACCGCGGCGCCGGCGGCCAGACCACCGATGTCGCTGAACTGGACGGTTGCCGCCGTGGTGGTTGCCGACTCGCTCATCCGGGCGATGCGATCGAGGCGTTCATCGACGACCTTGGCGTCGCCGAGGTGGGTACCCGTCGTGGTGAAGGCGTAGGGAGCCACCGGTGAGTCCCCGCCCGTCAGCGCGTTGAAGAGCGATGACTTTCCGGAGTTGGGCAGGCCCAGAAGCCCGAATCGCTGCACAGCGGACGCAGCGTACCGGGAGGCCTGCGCGGCACACCGGAGGGGCCCAGTGGGGACCGCGGGCGTGCGGGATCGCCACCGGTAGGCTGGGCCGCCGGGAGGTACCCATGTCGAAGCGCACGCAGCGCAAGCGGGCCAACGCCCGGCGCAAGAAGGCCAACCACGGACGCAAGCCCAACCTGGGCCGCAACCACTAGGCGCGCAACCGGCGCGCTGCGCCGCCGTCGCCCGCCGCACCCCCGTGTCCCCGGAGCCGGTCCCGACACCCGATCACCTCGAGGAAAGCCCGCCGGAAGCCGACCTCCCAGCGCTCGTCTACGACGGCGACTGCGCCTTCTGCCAACGCTGCGCCGACTGGATCGCCGCCAGGCTGCCCGCCGGCGTGTCCGTCATGGCGTCCCAAGAAGCTGACCTCGCCGGCTTGGGGCTCAGCCCCCATCAGGCAGCCGGCGCCGCCTGGTGGATCGACGCTGAAGGCGCCCAGCATCGCGGCCACCGTGCCATCGCCAAGTCGCTGCGAGCTTGCGGCGGCCCCTGGAGTCGGCTGGGCCGGTTGCTAACCGTTCCGGGAATCTCACTCCTGGCGGCTGCCGTCTACGAACTCATCGCCCGCAACCGCCACCGCCTCGGCTGTAGGAACTGTTTCAAGAAAACCCAACGAGGCGGCCCGGCGCTCTCCTAGGCCCGACGGGCGCCACGGGCCGCAAGACAGTCAACCGAGGGCAGGGGGCCGGGCTGCGACGACTCTTCACCCGTGCACCGAGGAGCAGAGCGGCACCCCGGACCCCCGCCCGGGTCGCCGATCAGGCGGCGACGAACTCCTCGTATTCCTCGGACGTGTCGACGTGGTGCTCGAACTCGATGACGCCGATCTCGGTGAAGCGGTCACGCAGCCAGCCGTCGCCTGCATCCAGAAGGCCCAGCTTGCGGCAGTTGGGCACGATCTTGGAGAAGAGCATCCTCTGGAAGGCGCTCCGCTCCGGCGGCAGGTTCAGCAGCAACTCGACCATCGGCCGCACCGGCACGCCGAGCCGCTCGTACACCTCCTGGGACAGGAACCGGTCGCGCATCCGCACCGCGGCCTCGAAGGCGAACTCCTGCCGCTCGCGGATTTCCGCCCCGGTGAGGTTGCTGTAGTACTCCTGCAGGCTCAGCACACCGAAGGCCACGTGGCGGGCCTCGTCGGCCATGACGTAGCGCAGCAGCTGCTTCAGCAAGGGCTCCTCGGTGCCGGCGTGCATGAAGCCGAAGGCGGCCAGGGCCAGGCCCTCCACCATGATCTGCATGCCCAGGTAGGTCATGTCCCAGCGGCTGTCAGCGATGATGTCGTCCAGCAGCAGCCGCAGGTGCGGGTTGATGGGGTACTCGCTGTTCAGCTTGGTGCGCAGGTAGCGCCCGAAGACCTCCACGTGGCGGGCCTCGTCCACGACCTGGGTGGCGGCGTAGTACTTGGCGTCGATCCACGGCACGGTCTCAACGATCTTGGCGGTGCACAGCAGCGCCCCCTGCTCGCCGTGCAGGAACTGGCTCAACCGCCAGGCGATGGCCTCGGTGCGGTATTCGGCCCACTCCGCCTCGCCCCAGTTGTGCAGCGGCGAGGACGGGTCACCGGCCAGGTCCTCCCGCGTCGGCGGCAGTTGGTCGCCCACCCGGAAGATGGTGCTGGGGTCCACCTCCAGCTCCCAGGGCAGGTCATTGGCGTTCCACTGCGAGGTCTTGCCCTTCTCGTACAGCTTCTCCAGCTTGGGGCGCGCCCCCTTGTCGTAGTCCCAGGTGAACAGGGCGTCGGAGGCGTCGGGGACGATGTGTTCGGTCTCGGTGGAGTGGGCGTTGGAGCGGCAGATGTCCACGATGGTGTCCACGTCGTTCACCGACATCCGGCCGAGGATTGCCGAGTCGCTGCGGTGCTCGGTGCTCGTCATGATCAGCCTCGCTACCTCGGGGCGCCGGCCGCCGGAGCGGGTCGTCCCGACCGCCGTCGCGCCGGACTCCGATTGCAGGCTATCCCGCTGGTCGGGCCGCCAGAACGCATGCCGCGAGCGCCCGCGGCGAGCCGCGAGTCAACCCAACCGCGAGTAGCCTGCCCCCGTCGGCAGGCTGCGATTCTTTTGGGGACAGCAGCAGGGGCACGGGCGACATTCCCTCAGGGTGTGCGCGCCCGCAACCCGCCGTACACCGGGAGCGGGCCAAGGGCCCCCGATCTGAGAACCGCAAGAGACAAGCGAGGTCAAGATGCGACGTGGAATTACCGGGCTGCTGGCGATCCTGCTGGCCACCGTGATGGTGGCGGCAGCCTGCGGTGGCGACGACGAACCCACCACCGCCCAACCGGCACCGGCACCTGCGCCGGCCGCCGACGACGGAGAGGCCGAGGCGCCGGCTCCGGCGGCCGACGACGGGGCGGCCGAAGCGCCGGCTGACGCCCCCTCCGAGCCTCCCCCACCACCACCGCCGGGCGCCGAGGACATCACCGCGGCGCTGGTGTTCGACATCGGCGGGCGCGGCGACGGTTCGTTCAACGACTCCGCCGCGGCGGGCCTCGACAGGGCGGCCGACGAGTTGGGAGTCAACACAACTGAGTCCTCGCCGAACCCCGACGGCTCCAACCGCGCCGAGATGCTGCAGCTCTCCGCCGACGGCGCCGACCTCGTGATCGGCGTCGGCTTCCTGTTCGGCGAGTCCATCACCGACGTGGCCGCCAACAACCCCGACACCTACTTCGGCATCATCGACAGCGCCCCCGACGGCACCGACAACCTGGCCGGGCTGGTCTTCGCCGAGCACGAGGGCTCGTTCCTCGTCGGCGCCGCCGCGGCGCTGAAGTCCACCACCGGAACAGTCGGCTTCATCGGTGGCGTCGACATCGACTTGATCCGGCGCTTCCACGCCGGCTTCGAGGCGGGCGCCAAGACCGTGAACCCCGATATTCGCATCCTGGACTCCTACATCACCGAGCCCCCCGACTTCGACGGCTGGTTCCAGCCGGCGGAGGCGAAGATCATCGCCCAGTCCATGTACGAGGCCGGCGCCGATGTCATCTACCACGCAGCAGGCGGCTCCGGTGCAGGCCTGTTCGAGGCGGCCAAGGAGTTCAGCGAGGGCAGCGGCTCGAAGGTGTGGGCCATCGGCGTGGACTCTGACCAGTACAACACCTCCTCCGAGGAGGTCCGCCCCTACATCCTCACGTCGATGCTGAAGCGGGTGGACGTGGCCGTCTACAGGACGATCGAAGCGGTCGCCAACGGCGACTTCGGAAGCGGCACGCAGGTCTTCAACCTGGCCGTGGACGGCGTGGGCTACGCCACCAGCGGCGGCTTCGTCGACGACATCATCCCGGAGTTGGAGAGGTACAAGGAAGCAATCGTGGGCGGCAGCATCGTCGTGCCCGAGACCACCGATCGGGGCGGCGGCGAGGACGTCACCGCGGCGCTGGTGTTCGACATCGGCGGACGCGGCGACCAGTCGTTCAACGACTCCGCCGCGGCCGGATTGGACCGGGCGGCTGACTTCCTCGGGATAAACCCGGGTGAGGCCTCCCCCAACCCCGACGGCTCCAATCGCGCCGAACTGCTGCAGCTATCTGCCGACGGCGCCGACTTGGTGATCGGCGTGGGCTTCCTGTTCGGCGAGTCCATCACCTCGGTGGCGGAAAACAACCCCGACACGTACTTCGGCATCATCGACAGCTTCCCCGCCGAGCTCCCCAATCTTGCCGGGCTGACCTTCGCCGAGCACGAGGGCTCGTTCCTCGTGGGCGCCGCGGCGGCGCTGAAGTCCAACACCGGCACGGTCGGCTTCATCGGCGGCGTGGACATCCCGATCATCCGGAAGTTCCACGCCGGCTTCGAGGCGGGCGTCTACGCGGTTGATCCGAACATCGAGATCATCGCCGCCTACGTGACGGAGCCTCCGGACTTCGACGGCTGGTCACAGCCTGCCGAGGGCAAGATCATCGGCCAGTCCATGTACGAGGCCGGCGCGGACGTCATCTACCACGCGGCCGGCGGCACCGGTGCGGGGCTGTTCGAGGCGGCCAAGGAGTTCAGCGAGGCCGGTGATTCCAAGGTTTGGGCCATCGGCGTGGACTCCGACCAGTACTGGACGTCCGCCGAAGCGGTGCGGCCCTACATCCTCTCCTCGATGCTGAAGCGGGTGGACGTGGCCGTCTACAACACCATCGAGGCAGTCGTGAACGGTACGTTCAGCGGCGGTCTCACGGTCTTCGACCTGTCGGTCAACGGGGTGGGCTACTCCATCTCCGGTGGCTTCATCAACGACATCATCCCGCAACTCGAGGAGTTCAAGCAGGCCATCATCCGCGGCGACATCGTCGTCCCGGAGGAGACCGGCTGATCAACCGACGCTCTTGTCATCGGTGCGGGCCCCGGGACTCTCCGGGGCCCGCACCGGTTAACTCCCGCCCGAGCGTTCCACGCGGGCTCATCGGCGGCGTGCCAAGCTAGGCGCCGAGCTTGTCCCAGGAGGTCGGTCGCAACGCCATGACGCCGGCTCTGTCGTTAGAGAACATCACGAAGCGCTTCCCCGGGGTGCTCGCCAACGATCGCGTCAACCTCACGGTGGCCGAGGGCGAGATCCACGCCATCTGCGGCGAGAACGGGGCCGGCAAGTCCACGCTCATGAACGTGCTGTACGGCATGCTTCCCGCGGATGAGGGACGCATCGTCGTCGGTGGCGACGAGGTGCACTTCCGCTCGCCCCGGGATGCCCTGGCCGCCGGGATCGGCATGGTGCACCAGCACTTCATGCTGGCCGACAACCTGACCGTGCTGGAGAACATCATCCTCGGCGCCGAACCGAAGGGGCGAGGGGGGCGCATCGACTTCACCGGCGCGCGCCGGCGCGTCACCGAACTCGGCGACGCCTACGGGCTGGACGTGCACCTCGACGAACCGGTCGAGAACCTCGGCGTCGGCGAACGCCAGCGCGTCGAGATCATCAAGGTGCTCTACCGGGGCGCCCGCATCTTGATCCTGGACGAGCCCACCTCGGTTCTCGTCCCCCACGAGGTGGAGGAGTTGTTCCGCAACATGCGGGACATGTGCGCCCGCGGCGAGACGATCGTCTTCATCGACCACAAGCTCGACGAGGTGCTGGAGATCGCCGACACGATCACCGTCCTGCGGGCGGGTAGGACGGTCGCCACGGTGAAGCCCGACGAGGTGTCGCCTAGCGACCTGGCGGAGTTGATGGTGGGTTCGGAACTCCCCACCCCCGAGACGCGGACGACCTCGGTGCAGGACACCGTCTCCCTGCAGGTGGAGGATCTCTCCGTTCTCGACGATGACGAGCGGGAGGTCGTCAAACAGATCAGCCTGGAGGTTCGCCGGGGCGAGATCGTGGGCGTGGCCGGCGTGGAGGGCAACGGCCAGATCGAGTTCGTGGAGGCCCTGTTGGGGATCCGAGAGCCGTCCCAGGGTCGCCTGCTCCTCGAGGGTGCCGAGATCAACGAGTGGTCGGTGCGTCAGCGGCGCGAGGCCGGTATCGGGTACATCCCCGAGGATCGTCACCGGCGAGGCCTGCTGCTGCCCGCACCGCTCTGGGAGAACGCCATGTGCGGGCATCAGGGCAAGGAGCCGTACTCGCGCAAGGGCTTCTGGCTGGCCCCCAAGGCTGCGCGTGAGCGGACCCGGGAACTCATCGCCGCCTTCGACGTGCGCACGCCGGGGCCCGACGTGGCGGCCCATGCGCTGTCCGGCGGCAACCAGCAGAAGCTGATCATCGGCCGGGAGATGATCATGACGCCCAACCTGCTGATCGCCGCGCACCCCACGCGGGGCATCGACGTGGGCGCCCAGGCCGCCGTCTGGGAGACGCTGCACCTGGCGCGCGAGCAGGGGCTGGCCGTGCTGCTGGTCTCGGCCGATCTGGATGAGTTGATCGGACTCTCGGACCGCCTGCTGGTGATCTTCCGCGGCCGGATCTCCGCCGCCCTGGACCCGGCGACCGTCACCCCCCGCGAGTTGGGGGCACATATGACCGGCGCGGCCACCGAGGCCGAGGAACCGCAGCACGCATGAGCCCTCGCGCCTCCCACCGGCTCCCGGCACACCGGCGCCTCACGCTGGCTCTGGCCGCTCCCGTGGCGGCACTGATCCTGTCGCTGGCGATCGCCTCGATCGCGCTCGTGCTCAGCGGCAGCAACCCGTTCCCGGCCTACGGGCGCATGTTCTCCTACGGGTTCGAGTTGGAGACCCTCGTCGACATGGTGAACCGGGCCACACCGCTGTACCTGTCGGCGGTGGCGGTGGCGATCGGCTTCCGCATGAATCTCTTCAACATCGGCGTGGAGGGTCAGTACATCCTGGCCTCCATCATCGCCGCGCAGGTGGCGGCCGAGTTGTCGCTGCCCGCGCCGCTGCACCTGACGGTCATCATCCTGGTGGGCATGGCCACCGGGTCGCTCTGGGCTGTCATTGCCGGGGTGCTGAAAGTCACCCGCGGCATCCATGAGGTCATCTCCACGATCATGCTGAACGCCGTCTCCATCAGCTTCGTGGTGGCGATGCTCTTCCGGCGCTGGGACGTTCCCGACGAGAGCCTCAACCAGGAGACTGCCGAGATCCCGGCCTCGGGTCGCATGCCCAACCTCAACGGTTTTGTCGAGACGTTCACGCGGGACATCGGCAAGGGCCGCTTCCTCTGGGGCTTCGTCATCGTGGCGATCATCATCGGGATCCTCTACTGGATCTACGTGTCACGGACCCGGCCCGGCTACGACCTGCGGGCGTCGGGCATCAACCCGCTGGCCGCCGAGGCCGCCGGCGTTTCGCCGAAGCGAACGATCATCGTGGCCATGGCGCTCAGCGGGGCGGTGGGAGGCCTGGTGGGGCTGCCGGAGGTGCTGGGACGCGACTACGCCTACGGGCTGCAGTTCACCCAGAACCTCGGCTTCGCCGGCATCGCCGTGGCGCTCCTGGGCCAGAACCATCCCGGTGGAATCGCCATCGGCGCTCTTGTGTTCGGGTTCCTGGACAGTGCCGCGCCGATCCTGGACGTGCACGGTGACGCCCCCCAGGAGATCGTCGAGATCATGAAGGGCATCATCATCTTCGCCGCGGTCATCACCTACGTCGTGGTGCAGCGGCGACGCCAGGCCGAGGAGGCACGCGCCGCCTCTCTGGCCATGGCATCGACCGAGCCGGACCCGCCCTCCGATGCGCCCGAGCCCGACGCGAGACCCGCGACATGACACTCCCCTCCGAGACCACCTCAGGCGACGACGCCCGCGAGCCCTCCTGGCAGCCGTTCGAGCGCTTCGCCGGGCGGCCGAGCTGGTACCCGCGGCCGACGGACACGCCTCGGGATCGGCAGTTCCAGCGGCGGCTGCGATTCGCCGTCATCGCGATCATCGGCGTGGCGCTCCTGGCGCTCACCGAGCAGTTCGCCCGACCGGCCACCGACCAACTCGCGCACAGCACCACGTGGTCGATCGCGCTCGCCTACGCGGTCCCGATCCTGATGCCGGCCATGGGGGGCATCTTCTCCGAGCGGGCCGGCGTGGTGAACATCGGCCTGGAGGGGATGCTCGTTCTGGGCACCTGGTTCGGCGCCTACGGTGCCCTGGAGTTCGGACCCTGGTGGGGCATGGTCATCGGCGCCGCCGGTGGGGCCCTCGGCGGCCTGCTGCACGCCATCGCAACGGTCAGCTTCGGCGTGGACCACATCATCTCCGGTGCGGCCATCCTGGTGATGGCGCCGGGAATCACGCGCTTCCTGTCCGACAAGATCTTCCAGGGGCGCCCCGGCGGGGGCATCACGCAGTCGCCGCGCGTCGAGGACGTCGACTCGTTCAGCATTCCCTTCCTCGCCGGCGGGGCCGGCACCGCCGATGCCCTCGGGCGCATCGAGAGCTGGGACTGGTTCTGGATCTCCGACGCCGCCGGCATTGCCCGCGGCTTCCTCTGGAACGTGTCGTGGCTGACGCTCATCGCCTACGCCACGGTGCCCATCTCGGTCTGGGTGCTGTGGCGCACCTCGTTCGGCCTGCGCCTGCGCAGCTGCGGCGAGCATCCCATCGCCGCCGACAGCCTGGGCGTGGACGTCTACCGCTACAAGTACT
>JAPONU010000184.1 GCA_026713745.1 bacterium | reverse complement strand
GCCCCAGGCGTTCACCGGGCGGCGCAGCGACATCACGCTCAGCGCCGCTGCGGCGCACGAGGCCATCGAGCGAGAGATCGCCCCGGTGCTGGACTGCTCGGTCACCGACGCGGCCGCCGGCATCATCAGGCTCTCCAACGCCTCCATGCTGAACGCCGTGCGGCTCATGACCGTCGAGCGGGGCTATGACCCGCGGGACTTCTCCCTCGTGGCCTTCGGGGGAGCGGGGCCGCTGCACGCCGCCGATCTGGCCCGCGAGCTGCGGATTCCCACGGTGGTGATCCCGACCTATCCCGGTCTCGTTTCGGCCATGGGTGCGCTGCAGGTCATGCTGCGCCACGACCTCGTGCGGCCGGTCTTCCAACTGCACTCCAGCGTCGACCGGTCGGTTCTGGCAGCCGCAGAGACTGAGTTGCTGGCGGAGATCGACGAGTTGCGGGCCAGCGAGACGCTGACTGCTGACTGGAAGGTCAACTGGCGGGCCGACATGCGCTACTACGGCCAGATATCCGGATACCTCACGCTGGATCTGCCCCACGGCATCGACTACCTGCTGGGCCGAGACAGCCTGGAGCGATTCCAGCAGGAGCACCAGCGGGAGTTCGGCTACGTGCTCACCGAAGACGTGACCGACGTCGAGATCGTCAACCTGCGCGCGGTGCTCGTCGGCGACGTGGATCCCGTGAGTCTTCCGGCGCGCCCTGCCGGGACGCAGACACCATCCGAGTCCGGCGAGGCGTACTTCTTCGAGTCGGGTGGGGTCGTCCAGGCGTCGTTCGTGCAGCGCGAGGGGCTGTCGCCGGGTGACGTCGTGGCCGGCCCGGCGATCGTCGAGGAGTGGGACTCCACGACCGTGGTCCCCCCCGGCGTCGTGGCCCGGGTGGCCCCGCTCGGCGAACTCGTGATGGAAATAGGAGAGATCCGATGAACAGCACAGCGACCGACCGGCAGGTCGACCCGATCACCGTGGAGGTGTTGAGCAGCGCCTTCCGGGCGATCTGTGACGAGGCCAGCGCCCTGCTCGCCAAGGGCGCCTACGGGGCGACGATCAGCGAGGGCCATGACCACTCGGGCTCGTTGCTGACCCGGGAAGGCCGTCTCGTGGCGCACGGACGGCGCGACCAGGCGGCGCACCTGGGGACGTTCGAGGAGTCGGTCAAGACGACTATCGAGCACGCCGGCGGGTTCAGGGAGGGTGACGTCTTCGTCTTCAACGATCCGTACCACGGCGGGACCCACCAGCCCGATGTGAAGGTCATCCGGCCCGTGTTCGTGGACGGGTCGCTCTTCGCGTTCACCATCTCCTGCGGCCACTGGGCCGACGTCGGCGGCCCCATCCCGGGTTCGTTCAATCCCCTGGCAAGGGAGTGCTTCGCCGAGGGTCTGCGCATCCCGCCCATGCTGCTGGTGGACCAGGGCCGTCCGGTCCGCTCGACCTTCGAGATCATCAAGGCGAACGTGCGGGTGCCCGACGAGAGGATGGCCGACCTCCACGCCCAGCAGCGGTCCGCCGAGCTGATGGAGCGGCGCCTGCTGGAGTACGTGGCGCAGTTCGGGCGCGACGTCGTCGAGCACACGATGTACGCGCTCATGGACCGCAGCGAGGTGCTCCTCCGGGAGGGCATACGGGAGCTGCCCGACGGCGTCTTCGAGTTCGAGGACTTCGGCGACTGCGACGTGCTGCATCCCGACAAGCCGCGCATCCGCGTGCACGTCAACATGACCATCGCGGGCGATCAGGTCACCTTCGACTTCAGCAAGTCGGACCCGGCGCCCATCTCGCCGTTCGGGTTTGCCCGCCCGGCGCTGCTCTCGTCGGTCTACGACGGCACGATGCACTGCTTCCCCCACTTGGTGCCGCTGAACCACGGCATCACGCGTTCCATCGAGGTGATCTCGGTGCCCGGGTCGTGTGTCGACGTGCTGCCCCCCACGCCGGTGCTGGGATTCGCCTCGGGGGCCTACGAGAAGGTGGCGGCCGCGGTCATGGCGTGCTGGGCGCAGGCCTTCGCCACCGTCGACCCGACGCGGATGCATGCGGCGACGGTCAACCTTGCCAATCTGGCCCTCAGCGGCAACCACCCCGACACGGGCGTGCCGTTCGTCTCGTACCTGTGGAACGAGGGCGGCCAGGGGGCGCGCAGCTACAAGGACGGCAACAGCTTCCAGCTGATGATCTTCATCGGCGGTGCGACCAACCAGCCCATCGAGGTGCTGGAGCGTCTCAATGCCATCCGGGCGCTGTCATGTGAGGCGGTGGGGACGTCTGCGGGGCACGGGACCCACCGCGGCGGGTTCGGGATCGACCGGTCCTTCGAGGCCACCGGCGACATGATCCTCACGATGCACGGGGATCGGGCGGAGGTGACACCCTTCGGTCTGGCGGGAGGCTGCAACGGGGGCGGGAACGTGTTGGTGCTGAACCCCGGTACCACCTCCGAGCGGTGGTTGGGCATGCACGCCGTCGGGGAGCAAATCCGCAAGGGGGACACACTCCGCTACAGCTCGAACGGCGGCGGCGGGTTCGGTCCGCCTCGTGAGAGAGCGCCCGAGGCGGTGGCGCACGACGTGTCGGAGGGGTACTTCGGCCCGGATCTGGCCGCCGAGATCTACGGCGTGGTGCTCGTGCAGACCGAATCCGGCTATGTGGTCGACGAGGAAGCCACCGCCGATCTGCGGGCCAACGGCTTGGAGGAGCCACCCGAGGGATACGGCCCCGGCGAGGTGCATCCGATGGGGCGCAACGTGGTCCCACGCCCTGCCGAGGAGACAGCGGAGTAGAGGCCCAGACCACCTGTCATTCCGGTGGAACCTCCCCCGTCATTCCGGTGGAACCTCCCCCGTCATTCCGGCGGAGGCCGGAATCCACTATGCAGCGGACCCGGCGACCCGGTCCTCGAAGGCGCCGCCGCCGAGCGCGCCCCGTTGCCAGCGGTCGGGGGTCAACACCAGGGCACGGGGGTAGTCCTCGAACAGCCAGCGGGCGAAATTGCGGCGCGTCCAGGGCGTCGCCCCCGAGATGCCCAGTGCCAGGTTGCAGCCTGCGGGGCTGCGCAGGGCGCGCCCCAGCGTGCGGGTGAAGACGAAATCCCGCTGCAGGTGGCGCTCCACGCCTAACCGGTAGAGCCGCCGGGCGGCCGCGTCCCCGGAGGGCCCCGCCGCCACCAGGGCCTCGGCGGCCAGCAGCCCGCTCAGCAGCGCCTGCCCGATGCCCTCGCCGGTCATGGGATCGCCCACCCCGGCGGCGTCGCCGCTGAACAGCACCCGCTCGGCGGCAAGGGGCAGGTCTCCGAGGCGGGTGGGGATGGGCCAGGCCCGGGGCCGGTCGGCGGGGGGCGCCTCGGGCCCCAGCACCGCAGCGATATGGGGACGGCTGCGCAGATCCTCCCACAGCCGGGCCAGGCTGCCGGTGCGGTGCGTGGCGCGCGACACGCCGAAGCCCACGTTCGCTGCGCCGCCCGGCAGCGGGAACGACCACACGTAGCCGGGCAGGATCTCGGGCTCGAACCACACCCGCAGCGAGGCCGCCGCCTCCGGGCTCACGCCCGAGTAGTACTGGCGGAAGGCGTGCCAGTCACCCCGGTAGGCCGGCAGCGACAGCCCCAGCATCCGGCGCACCGGCGACCACATGCCGTCGGCGGCGATCGCGTAGCGGGCATGGAGGAGGCCCACCCCGGCCACCTTCAGCACCACCCGGTCGGCGTCGACGGTGACGCCCTCGCAGGCGCTGCCGTCGAGCACCTCGGCGCCGGCCCGCCGGGCCAGAGCCACGAGCGCCGCGTCGAGGTGGCGGCGCTGGGCGGTGGCCGCGTACTGGCCGCGCCGGCTGAACGGGTAGGCCACCTCGAATCCGGAGGGGGCGCGGATCACGACGCTCGTGGCCGCGTTCCAGGAGGACACCGACGAGGGGTCGAGCCCCAGGTGTTCAAGCAGCCGCAGCGCCCCCGTCGTGAGACCGTCGCCGCAGTACTTGTCGCGGGGGAAAGACGTGCGGTCCACCACGACCACCTGCCGGCCCGCTCGCGCCAGCCCGATGGCGGCGGCCGCACCGGCAGGACCTGCGCCCACCACGGCCACGTCGGTGGCGAGGGGTTTCATGCGTCGTCGATGGGCAGGGCCTCCGTCTCCGCCTCGGCGTCGGCTTCGACAGAGCCTCCCTCGGGTTCGATCACCGTCGAGTCGCCCGGCCCGTCGCCGGGCGACTCGACGGCGGGTGACGCCTCGGGGTCCGCGGGCCCACCGGGGATGTCCCCGGGTCGGGCGCAACTGCCCGGGGAGGCGTCGGCGTCCTCGGGTCCGCAGAGCGGGATGCAGGGCGTTGCCTCCACACTTCCTTCGACATCCGGGTCGTCCGTGCAGACGGGGATGCAGCTGTCAACGGGAATGGAGGTGGCCGTCGTGGGAACGTTTCCCTCGCCGCCGGTTTCGGGCACCGGACACAGGGCCCGGCAGGACTCCACCCAGCCGTCGTTGTCGTTGTCCACCGCCCCGGTGCCCGGCGCGCAGTCCGGCGGCGCCACGAACGGTTGCCCCTGGCAGTTCAGGCCCTCGGCGGGCTGGTAGAGCGCCTTGACGATGTCGGTCGTAGCGGAACCGTCGGCAAAGGCGCGGGTGCGCTCGGTGAAGACCTCTGTGCACCGGTCCTCTTCCTCTTCCCACTGGCCGCTCTGCGTGACGGTCATGTGGAGGGTGCTGTAGATCTGCACGGTGACCGACTCCTCGGTGGAGGTCGGCCACAGCAGCACCGAGTAGGGCGTGTTGTTTCGCAGCTGCAGGTCGGGGTGCGGGTAGGAGATCGTGGCCTCACGACCGTACGGGTAGCGGCTGATGTAGATGGAGTGCGCCTGGTACTCCCCGAAGTCCAGGCCGGCGAAGAAGGCCGCGTTGAATATCGTGGTGGCGAACTGCGAGACGCCGCCGCCCACGTCCTCCTGGAACTTGCCCAGGTAGATCACGCCTGCGGGCACGAACCCCTTGCCCTCGGTGCGGCGCCCCACGTAGTCGTTCACCGACCACGTCTCGCCGGGGCCGATGATTGCGCCCTGCACGATGTCGGCGATGAGGCGGATGTTGGTGACCCTGTTCTGGCCGGGCGTGTAGTAGGTGGTGAACTCGCCGACGAGTTCGCGGATGCCGGTCTCGGCGATGAGGTCACCCTCGCTGCCGGGTATGTCCGTGAGGTGCAGCCGGATCTCCGGGTTTGCGTTCTGCAGGGCGGCCAGCGCCGTCTCGCCGGCGTTCGGCGCGCAGCAGCGGCGGGCGGGCCGGGCGTCGATCGCCACCGGCACCCCGTCGACGATCGTGAACTGGCCGGAGTAGCCCGGCACGGCCACGTTCGCCAGGCGGGTCTCGATCACCTCGGTGACATAGGCGGTGTCGAGGTCGATGGCGGGCGGGTTGGCCGGGGTCACGGTGAGCCAACTGCGCACCTCGGCGGGCATGAACTGGCGGATGGTCTCCTCGACGTAGACGGTTAGACCCAGCGCTGTGCGGGCGTTGACGTAGTCGGCGGTCGCCTGCAGGTCGAACGCGGTGACCTGCGGGGGGAACGAGGAGGGCTCCACCACGATCACCTCCGGCAGCGTGCGGGTCGCCGCCACCTGCCGCACCGCCGCCCGGATGTCGGTGGGCGTGACTTCCAGCCCGGTGACGCCCGGCACCACCACGAAGACGCCGTCGCTCAGCTCCAGACGGGCCGGCGAGGCCTCGCGGATACCGACGGGCTGGATGCCTTCGGTGAACTGCTGCGCCACGACCTCGTCCCAGCTCACGATCGCACGGAGGTTGTTCTCTCCGAAGAACGAGGAAGCCCAGGCGATGGGCGAGGCGCCTGTCTGGCCGGCAGCCAGAGCGGCGCTCACGTTGGCCTCCACGTCGAGGGTGAAGCCCAGTTCCCCGGCGGTCGCTGCCACGGTGCCGGCGGGCGTGAGCAGCGGCAGGCTCCTGTTGGCGTAGTCGTCGGACAGCTTCTGGACCTCGGTGCGGATCTCCTCCTCGGAGAGTCCGCCGACGTCCACGCCCTCGAGTTCTGTGTTCGGCCCGGTGCGGCCCGAGCGCACGACCACATCGGCGATGTACACCCCCAGGAAGCCCATCAACAGGGCGCCAACCAGCACAGCCAGGATCCGCCCGTAACGCGGGCGCTGGGGTTCGTCGCCGCCCGAAGGCCCCTCATAGGAGTACGGCAGCTCAGGTGTGACTATGCCTTCAGGGTACCGGTGCCCGTCGCGTTCAAAGAGACGGAAATACCGCGCCTGGGTGGCCGATTCCGGGGATCGACCCGCCGGCTCCTGGGAGAAGGCCGGTGAGGGAGCCGGCCAGAAGTCCGGCGTGAGGGCCGGCTGGGAGTGTTGTGAGCAATCCCCGAATCGGCCGATCCTTCGCCGCGAAAGCCCTGGTAAGGGGCTTGTGGGTCCAGCGAAATGGCCATTGCTGACCAGTCTCGTAGAGGGCCGGCTAGAAAAGTCGCAGGTCCTCGGGCTTGGTGCCGCGCAGCGCGCTGTAGTCCACCACCTTGCAGCGGATGCCCCTGGCGTCGGCCAGAACCCGCGCCTGGGGCTTGATCTCCTCGGCCACCAGCATCCCCTGCACGGGCTGGAGTGCCGGGTCGGCGTTCAGGAACTCCAGGTAGCGGCTGAGTTGCTCAACGCCGTTGGTCTCGCCGCGCCGCTTGACCTCCACGGCCACCGCCGCGCCCGCCGCGTCGCGGCAAAGCAGGTCCACCGGCCCGACGGCGGTGGGGTACTCGCGGCGGACCAGCCGGTATCCCTCCTCCAGCACCGAGGGGTCCGCGGCCAGCAACTCCTGCAGGTGCGCTTCCACGCCGTCCTTGCGCAGCCCCGGATCGCCGCCCAGCTCGTGGGACACGTCGGAGAGGATCTCGGCGATGTTGATCACCAGCTTCTCGCCGCGAGGGTTGGTGACCGTCCAGCACTCGGGGTCCTCGTTGACGGTGTTGGGAGGGTTCATCCAGTTCAGTGGCTTGTAGGCGCCGCCGTCGGCGTGGATGGCGATGCTGCCGTCGGCCTTGACCATGATGAGGCGCACGGCTTCGGGCAGGTGCGCGGCGAGCCGGCCCTCGTAGTCGACGGTGCAGCGGGCGACGACGATGCGCACGGCGGCCTCAGCCGGCGGTTGTGGCCGCGGGCGCCGCCAGTGCTGCGAGCGCGGCCTCGGCCACGTCGGTGCGGCAGACCAGCAGGTCGGGAAGCTCGACGTTGGGGCGGTTGTAGCGCAGTGCCCGGCCGTCGATTCGGGAGGCGTGCAGGCCGCAGGCCAGCGCCACGGCCACCGGGGCGGCCGAATCCCACTCCGACTGGCCCCCCGAGTGCACGTAGGCGTCCGCCCCGCCGCGTATCACCTGCGCAACCTTGGCGCCCACCGAGCCGAGTGCGATGAGTTCTGCGTCGAGCGCCGCTGCAACCACCCGGGCGTCGGAACCGGGGCGGCTCCGGCTGGCGATCACCCGCCGGCGGCTGCCGTCGCTGCTGCCCGACGGTGAAGGCGGCAGGGACGGGGGATCGGCGGTGCTCAGTGTGACGCCCTCGGCGGGCAGGGCCACTGCGCCGGCCACCGGCGCGCCGTCGATGGCGAGGGCGACGTGCACGCCCCAGTCGGTCCTGCCGGGTTCGCCGTACTGGCGGGTGCCGTCGAGCGGATCGATGATCCACACTCGCCGGTGGCCCAGCCGTCGCCGGTCGTCGGGCGCCTCCTCGGAGAGCACGGCGTCGTCGGGCCGCGCCTCGGCGAGAGCCGCGGCCAGGAACTCGTGCGCCAGCCGGTCGCCCCCGGCTCGCAGCATGTCGGCGATGCCCGGACCAGCGCCGCCCCGGCCTGCGCCGCCTGGGCCCGCGCTGCCCGGACCTGTCCTGCTCCGGCTCGTCCCGCCCCGGTCTGCGCCGCCTGGGCCCGCGCTGCCCGGACCTGTCCCGCTCCGGCTCGTCCCGCCCCGGTCTGCGCCGCCTGGGCCCGCGCTGCCCGGACCTGTCCTGCTCCGGCTCGTCCCGCCCCGGTCTGCGCCGCCTCGGCCCGTCCCGCTCCGGCCCGGCCCGCCCGCTTCGTCGCTGACATCGAAGCCGTACTCACGTCGCAGTTCGATGAGCAGCACCCCGGTCCGGGTCGCCAACTCCGCCGCCAGGCGGTGATCCTCCTCGGTGGCGCCGGCGCGATCGTCGGGCGTGCCGGGAGCGTCAGGAGCGTCGCGATCGTCGGAAGCGTCGGGAGTGGTGCCGGCGGCGGGCATCCCTTCACCCTAATGACGCAACCACCGCACGAACGCCAACCCGCCACCGCCGTCCGCCGCGTGCGCACCGCGGGTCCGGATCCCGGCCTTCGCCGGCTTGACAAGTGGTGGGTCGTCGGTTTGTTGGGTGGTGGGTCGTCGGTTTGTTGGGTGGTGGGGCGCCGGTGCTCTTGGTCTCTCCGATGGTGGCCGGGATCCAGGAGTCAGCGGCGGGGGTGGTCGGCTCGGGCGACGGCTGCGCGATGGGCGGCCTGCTCCAGGCGGTCCTCGAGTGGTTCGAGCTCGAACGTGCGGCCGTAGCGGTGCTCCAGCGCCCAGCCCAGGATCAGGTCGGCCAGCCAGGGGTTCTTCGGCAGCAGCGGACCATGCAGGTAGGTGCCGATCGTGCGGTTGGCCACCGCGCCCTCGCTGCGGTCGGTGCCGTTGTTGCCGTGGCCCTTGACCACCTGGCCCAGAGCCTTGGCCCCGGCGCCGAGCCGGGTGCGCCCGGCGTGGTTCTCGTAGCCGACCAGACGGTCCGGCTCGTCGCCGGGCCCCAGGTCCGATCGCAGCACGATGTCGCCTATGAGGCGGTCCGGGCCCGCGACGGTCTCGATGTCCAGGACACCGATGCCCGCCACGGTCTCGCCGCCGCCGGTGCGGTAGCTGTGCCCGGCGAGCTGGTAGCCCCCACAGACGAACAGCCCGGCGGCACCGCCTTCCAGCAGGTCGCACATGGTGGCGGCCTTGGTGGAAGCCAGGTCGGCGGCGACGGCCAACTGGTCGCGGTCCTGCCCGCCGCCGAGGTACAGCAGGTCCGCTTCGCCGGTGGGAATCGTCTCGCCGGGACCCGACTCGTGCAGGTCCACGTCGATCCCGCGGCGGCGCAATCGGGCGCTCAGCACCGCGATGTTGCCCCGGTCGGCGTAGATGTTCATCTCCCGCGGGTACAGGTGCCAGAGCCGCACGGCAGGGGTTCTCATACGCGACCCGTGGTCGCGCCGGACGACCCAGCGGCGCAAAGCTGTTCATCTGGACCGGTTGGGCGGGTTGGCCCGGGTCCTCCAGCGGTGCGGCGATTCCGGGTCGTGCCGTGCGGGAGGCCTTGCCGCCGGGGCAGGATCGGTGCG
>JAPONU010000183.1 GCA_026713745.1 bacterium | reverse complement strand
GTCGGGACGCTAGGACAGGCAGAGTCTGTCGATGCGCTCCTCTGATATATCACGGCCGAGGAGTTCGGCGCCGATCCTGCCGCGCTGCATGACGAGCACGCGATCGCAGACCCGCACGAGTTCGGCCGTGTCGGTCGAGCAGATCAGCACCCCGGCGCCGTCACGTGAGGCGTCGACGATCCGCCCGTGGATTTCGGCCTTCGCCCCCACGTCCACCCCTTGTGTGGGCTCGTCGAGGATCAACACGCGGGGCGCGATGCGCAGCCAGCGGGCCAGCAGGACCTTCTGCTGGTTGCCGCCGCTGAGCCGCATGGCGCCGAGCGACTGGTTCCGGGGCCGGACGTCCAGCAGACCCAGCCAGGTGTCCACGTCGGAGCGCTCCTTGCGGTGGCGAAGCAACCCCCCGCGCAGGTAGGGGCGCAGATCGGCCAGGGTCACGTTCTCGCGCACGACCATCGAGGCCACCAGCCCCAACGACTTGCGATCAGCCGGCACGAATCCCAGGCCGGCCTCGATGGCGAGGTCCGGGCGGTCCGCAGGCACGACCTGCCCCGCCACCGACACCGAGCCGCGGCGCCCGGCGGCGCCGAAGAGAGCGGGGCCGAGTTCCTCCCGCCCCGAGCCCGTCAGGCCGGCCACGCCGACGACCTCGCCGGCGCCGACACGCAGGCTCACACCGCGCAGGACCGCGCCGGACAGGTCCTCGGTGACGAGCGACGGCGCGTACTGCGACGGCGTGGGCACCGGCACCGTTCCCCCGCCGGAGGGCGCCGACTGCTCACCGGGACCTGCGGGGCCGCGCCCGACGATCAGCTCCACCATGCGGTCGTGGTCGAGGTCGGCGACGTCGAAGGTGCCGACTCGGGCTCCGTCGCGCAGGATCGTGACCCGATCCGCTATGGCGAGAACCTCCTCGAGGTGGTGCGACACGTAGATCACGCCGACGCCGCGATCGCGGATCGTGCCGATGACGTCGAACAGACGGTCCACCTCGGCCTCGGGCAGGGATGCGGTCGGCTCGTCCAGCACCAGCAGGCGGGCCGCCGACTGCCAGCCGTCCAGCGCCCGGGCGATGGCGATGGCGGTCCGCTCGGAGGCCTGAAGCGTCCCGACAGGGGCACGCACATCCATGGAGTAGCCCAGGTCCGCCAGGGCGGCGCTCGCTTGGCGCCGTTCGTGCCGCCAGGAGATCCGCCTGGGGAAGCGAACGTCGTACCCGCACCCGAGGGCAAGATTCTCAACCACGTCGAGGCTGTCGACGAGACCGAGATCCTGATGAACGAAACGAAGGCCGCGCTCGCGGACCTCACCGGGGCGAAGCGGGTCGTACTCATCACCCTCCACGGCGATGGCACCGGCATCGGGGGAATGGATGCCCGCCAGGATCTTGACCAGCGTGGATTTGCCCGATCCGTTCTGGCCCACGAGGGCGTGCACCTCACCGGCCCGGAGGTCGAAATCGACCTCGGTGAGCGCCTCGGTCGGGCCGAAAGCCTTCGACAGACCGCTCACCTCGAGGAGTTGCACAACGCCGGGCTCGTCGCCGGCCGGCTCTGTCACAACGGCCGTCACGGTGCCAGACCGCCCGGCGCATCGCCCCGGCGGCGGTAGACGGCGATCCCGACCGCGAGGGCCAGCGTGACGCCGTTGAACAGGTCGTCGACCCACACCTCGGTGCCGGAGAGTTGCAGACCCTTGACACCCGTCGCCAGGAGGTAGACGGCGATGAGCGTGCCCCAGGCGTTGATCCGTCCCCGCTTGATCTGCGTCGAACCCAGGAAGACCGCGGTGTAGGCCGGGATGAGCTTCGGCGGGCCGGCGGTGAGCGACGCCGAGCCCAGTTTCGCCGCCAGGACCACGCCGGCGAAGGCGGCTACCGCAGCCGACACGATCAGCGACACGGTCACGAAGCGGTCGGTTCTCACGCCGGCGAGGCGAGCCGCCGCGGGATTGCCGCCCGTGGCATAGGCGTAGCGGCCGCTGCGCGTGTACTCCAGGACGAACCAGATGATGAGCGTCAGGCCGAGCAGGTAGAAGAACGGCTGCGGCAACCCCAGCACCACGTTGCGACCGAAGCTCTTGAACTCGTCGGAGAATTCCCCGGCGATCTGGCGGTTGTTGGACACGAAGAGGATGAACGCCTGCAGGATCGAACTCATGGCCAGGGTGGCGATGAACGAGTTGACCCCCACCTTGACCACCATGGCGGCATTGGCGAGCCCCACCGCCACACCGATGGCGACCATCATGAGGGTCACCACGGCCATGCTGATGTCGGTGTTCACGTTCATCCAGGTGGTGGCCACGAGCGTGAACCCCAGAACGTGCCCGATCGACAGGTCGAACACGCCGCAGGCCAGCGGCACGACCAGTCCGACCGCGACCATTCCCGTCACCGCCTGATCCGAGGCCAGAATCCGCAGCGTCGTCGTCGTGAGGAACGTCTCGGGCACCCACAGCGCGAAGATCAGGATGATGAGGCCCCAGATGTAGATCCCGCTGAACCGGTCCACGGCGAAGCGGAACCGGGGGCGGGTACGGGGTGTTGTCTCTGCGCTCGCTGCCACCGTCGGCGCAGTGTAGGGAGTCCCGCGGATCGGCGGAAGACGTGCGACCACCGACTCACCCGGCGACCCCACCGGCCACCGGCCCACGCCCCGGCCCACGCCCCGCCGGTTCGCTGCCGCAGTCCCGGCCGCTCGACCGATGTTCGACCACTCGGACGGGCAGCAGTGCCGCTTTTCGAGGCACCCGGTCACACGGACCATGTACCATCCCATGAGTTCTCCCGAGGGGAAGGTGAAGAAATGAAGAAGACCCGTTTGGTCCTACCCGCTCTGATCGCCGCGCTGGCGATTCTGGCCGGTGCCTGCAGCAGCGAGGACTCCGCCGCGCGCGACCTGGCGCAGCAGGCGCTCGACGAGGCTCTTGCGGCGCGCTCGGAGGCCGCCGACGCTTCCACCGCCGCCGGTGCGAACGCCTCGGGCGTCGGCGAGGCACTCGCTGCTGCTGAGGCCGGCCGTGCCGAAGCCGCCGCGGCCGGGTCTCAGGCCGAGTTGGCCCTGGCCGATGTCGCTGCGACGGCCGCAGCCGCCGACGTCGCGGCCGCCGCTGCGGAAGCCGCGCAGAGCCAGGCCGCACTGGCCGAGGCCATCGCCGTCGGCAACGAGTCAGCGATCAACGCCGCCGAGGCGGCGCTCAGCAGGGCTCAGGCAGAGGCCGAGGCGGCGCGGGCGCTGGCAGCACAGGCCGAGAGTGAAGCCGACCAGGCGCGCTCGGAGGCTGCGGCGGCCCAGAGCGAAGCCGACCAGGCGCGCTCCGCCGCTGCGGAGGCCCAGAGCGAAGCTGACGAGGCGCGCTCCGCCGCTGCGGAGGCGCAGGCCCAAGCGGACTCGGCACAAGCGCAAGCCGGCGCCGCTCAGGCCCAGGCCGACGCGGCCGAGGCCACCGTCGGCGTGTCCGACCTGCTGGATTCGCCGACCAGCATTGGACCTCGGACACCTCTGTCGGCCACACCGGAGCCCGGCAAGACGCTCATCTGGATCGAGTGCCCCACGCCGGGCTGCGTGCTCGTCGGCAACGGCATCACCGATGCCGCCGCACATCTCGGCTGGACCGTCGAGCGCATCGGCCACGACCTCACGCCGGAGGGAACCGCCGGCGCAATGGCCCAAGCGGTGGCGCAGAACCCCGACGCCGTGCTGATCTCGGGCTCGGTGAACGCCTTCTACGAGGACTCCCTGGCGACACTGAACGAGCGAGGGGTGCCGGTCATCGACTCCTCCTCGGTGAACGAGGTGGGCGGCGCCGCCAACGGCATCTACGGCATGGTGCAGGGCATTCCCCAGACCACGGCCTACGGCCAGGTGCTCGGAAGCTGGCTCGTCGCCGACTCCGGGGGCAACGCCAAGGTGCTGGTCTTCAACGTGCCCGACGTGCCCGTGCTGACCGGCTTCAACGCCGGCATCTCCGCCGTCATGACCGAGACCTGCACAAACTGCGAGGTGGAGATCGTCGACGTGTCGTTCGCCGATCTGCTCGGCGGCGCCGTGCCGGGACTGGTCGTGTCGGCCCTGCAGGCCAACCCCGACGCCGACTACGTGGCGTGCGGGTTCGGCGACCTCTGCATCGGCGTCACGGGGGCGATCGCCGAGGCCGGCCTCGCCGACCGGGTCAAGCTCACCGGTGCGCTGCCGAACGCGGGCGATTTCGGGGCCATCGCCGCCGGCGACGAGGCCGCCTTCGTGGCCGCTCCGGAGTACATGATCGGCTGGCGCAAGGTGGACATCCTGGCCGCCTTCTTCGTCGGCGACGACCTCACCGAGGCGCAGACAGCCCTGCTGCCCATGCAGGTCGTCACGCCGGAGACCACCGGCATCGTGCGCGACGGCGGCGGCAACTACATCGGCGTCGCCGACTACGAGGCGCAGTTCCTGGCCCGCTGGGGACTCGGCTGATCCGGACTCGGCACCGCCGGCCCCGGTCCCGCCGAACGCGGGGCCGGGGCCGGCGAACCCCGGGGCCCGCCCCGGCGGGTCCTAGCGGTCGTGGATGAGCATCCCGCAGATGTTCCTGCCGGCCACCATGTCGTCGTAGCCCTCGTTGATCTCGTCGATCGTGTAGCGGGCCGTGATCATCTCCTCGATAAGGAACCGGCCCTGGCGGTAGAGATCGATGATGCGGGGCATGTCGTCGTGAAAGTTGGCTGACCCGTAGAGGCATCCCTGGATCGCCTTGTTCGAGAACACCAGGTCTGTCACCGGTATCCGCACCTCGTCGAGGGTGATGTTGGCGGGCGCCACCAGCACGCAGCGCCCCCCCTTGGCGATCGCGGCGTAGGCATTCGAGATCGTCTCGGTCGTCTGGAGACCCACGCAGGAGACCGCGACATCGGCCCCCTGGCCGTTGGTGACCTCGCCGATGGCTTCGGCGACCTCCTCGCGGCTGAGCCGGCCGATGTTGAGCGTGTGCGTGGCGCCGAACTCGACCGCCTTGTCCAGCTTCGAGTCCAGCACGTCGATGGCGTAGATGTACGCGGCGCCGGCGATCCGCGCGCCCTGAATGGCCGCGGCGCCCACGCCGCCGATCCCGAACACCGCCACGGTGTCACCGGGCTGTGCCCGCCCCCGGTTCACGACCGCGCCCCAACCGGTGGCGGCACGGCACGCGATGGTGCCGGCGACCTCGTAGGGAACGTCGTCGGGGATCGGCACGACCGAATCCTCCGGCACCACCGTGTGGCGCGAGAAGCCGCCGAGAATGGTGAGTTGGTAGACGTCGGTGCCGTCGGCCTTGTGGAACCGGTGCGTGCCGTCCATCTGCACGCCCTCGAGCACGCCGGCACCCTGGTTGCAGAGATACTCCCAGCCGCGGGCGCAGTAACGGCAGTGCCCGCAGGCAGGGATCCAGATGAGCGCCACACGGTCGCCGACCGACACCTTGGTGACGCCGGGACCGACTTCGAGCACGTCTCCGGATGCCTCATGGCCGCACACCACCGGTAGCGCCACCGGCACGTCGCCCTGCAGGACGGTGTAGTCGGAGTGGCACAACCCGCAGGCACGCACTTCCACGAGCACCTCGTTCGCCTTGGGCGGATCCAACTCCAGATCCTGCACAACCATCGGGGCCTTGAACTCCTCAAGGACTGCGGCACGCGTCTGCATGGTTCCTCCTACCAGTCGTCGCCGGCGAGGATCAGGTCCGAGGCCCGCTCGCCGATCGCAATCACCGTGGCGTTGGTGTTGGCGCTCACGATACGCGGCATCACCGAGGCATCGACCACGCGCAGGCCGTCCACGCCGCGCACCCGCAGCGACGGGTTCACCACCGCCTCGTCGTCGCTGCCCATCCGGCACGTGCCGCTGGGGTGGTAGGCGAGGCCGGCAGTGGCCCGTGCGTACGCCGCCCACTCCTCGGCGCTCCCCGGAGGAGCCGGCGGCATCTGCTGGTCGGTGATGTACGGGGCGAAGGCCTCTGTCTCGAAGACGCGCTGGGCGATCTCGCACCCCTTCGCCAGGCGCGCCACGTCGTCGGCGTCACCCAGCAGCTCGTGGGAGATGCGCGGCGGGTCGGCGGGGTCGGCCGAGCGCAGGGTGACCGTGCCGCGAGCATTCGGCCGGCACAGGTTGGCGGCGATCATGCAAGCGGGACGCTCGTGCAACGCCAAGCCGTCGGGTCCGAAGTCGAAGCCGACCGGCGTGAAGTGAAACTGGATGTCGGGACGGTCCAGCGACGGGTCGCTGCGGAAGAAGGCGTACCCCTGCGCCACCGGTGAAGTCATGGCGCCCGTGCCCGAACGCCGCCATTCATCGGTGCAACCGTCGGGATCGCCCAGCAGCATGGTGTTGAGCGTCGGCACGTTCACGAAGAAGCTCACGAACGTGATCGGATGCTCCTGGAGGTTCCGCCCCACACCGTCGGCGTCGACGGCGACGTCGATGCCCAACTCGACCAGGTGAGACCGGGGGCCGATCCCCGACAGCAGAAGCAGCTTCGGCGACATGATCGCCCCGGCCGCCAGCACCACTTCCCGCGAGGCCCGCAACTCACCTCCGGGGGTCACCACCCCGGCGCACCGCTCCCCGTCCAGCAGGAGCCGGCTCACCTCGACACCGGTGCGGACCTCGAGGTTGGGACGATCCAGCACCGGGGCCAGATACGCCCTGGCGGTGGTCTCCCGGTGCCCGGCCCGCTGGTTGGTCTGCACGGGAGCGAAGCCCTCCGGGTCGGCACCGTTGGGATCGAGGTTGGCCCGGAAGCCCGCCTCGACGCCCGCCGCCACGAACACGTCGACCAGTTCGTGCGGCGTGCGCAGGCGCGACACGTTCACCGGACCGTCGCCGCCGCGGAACTCGTC
>JAPONU010000182.1 GCA_026713745.1 bacterium | reverse complement strand
TTCGCCGGATCCATGCCGGACTTCTGGCTCGCCCAGTTGCTCCTGTTCCTGTTCTTCTTCAAGCTGGGCTGGGCGCCGGCGCCACTCGGCAGGGTGGACTTGATGCTGGGGCCGCCCGACGACGTGACGGGCCTCTACACACTCGACAGCCTCATCGCCGCCGACTGGGGGCGATTACGCGACGCCGTCGTGCATCTCGTGCTACCGGTCATCACGCTGGTGTTCGTCTACGGGGCGCCGATCCTCAAGATGACGAGGGCCAACGTCACCAAGAACCTGGACTCGGAGTTCGTGCAGCAGGTGAAGTCCGCCGGCGTGGGTGAGCGCACCCAGCTCTGGATTGCGTTCAAGAACTCGCTGCCGCCGGTCATCACGCTGGCGGGCATCACCTACGGCTTCGTCATCGGCGGCGCCGTGCTGGTGGAGACGATCTTCTCGTGGGGCGGGCTGGGACAGTACGCGGTGCTCGCCATCTCCAACTCCGACTTCAACGCCATCCAGGGGTTCGTACTGGTTGCGACCGTCGTGTCGATCTTCATCTTCCTGCTGGTGGACGTCGTCCACTACGTGGTCGACCCCAGAATCAGGGCAACCTGATGGACCCCATCGAGCCGATCGACACCACGATGGGTCCCGCGCCCCTGACAGCCCGCCGCGAGAGCCCGTTCCGCTACTACCTGCGGTTCGTCTTGAGCCGGCCCGCGGGGATATTCGGTCTCGTGATGGTCAGCGCCGTGCTGATCATCACGATCATCGCACCGTGGATCATCCCCTACGACCCCGAGAAGACCTTCCCGGGTCTGATCCTCGAGCCGCCCAGCGGGGCCCACTGGTTCGGCACCGACGCCACCGGCCTCGACGTGTTCTCGCGGGTCATCGCCGCAACCCGCACCGACATTCCGGTGGCCTTCGCGGCCACCGCCGCCTCGATGGCCATCGGCGTGGTCCTCGGCGTGATCGCCGGCTACTTCGGCGAGCGGCGCGGACTCGGTGGGGCGGTGTCGGAGATCATCATGCGCATCCTGGACATCTTCCAGGCGTTCCCCGTCTTCGTGCTGGCCCTGGTGCTGGTGGCCGCCGCCGGCTCGGGCGCCCTCAACGTGGGCATCGCCATCGCCTTCGTCAACGCGCCCATCTTCGCGCGCCTGATTCGAGGCCAGATCCTGGGATTGCGGCGTATGCCGTTCGTGGAGGCGGCCCGGTGCGCCGGCGGGACACCGCTGCGCGTGGCGTTTCACAACGTGATGCCCAACGTCGTCTCACCCGCGTTCGTCCAGGCCTCGGTGACGCTGGGGTTCGCCATCCTGCTGACCGCCGGCCTCAGCTTCGTCGGCGCCGGCGTGCCCGCACCCACGCCCGAGTGGGGACTCATGGTGGCCTCCGGCGGGCGCCACATCATCACCGGCGAGTGGTGGCCCTCGGTGTTCCCGGGCCTAGCGCTCGGAGGGACGATCCTGGGCTTCGCCTTCCTGGGCGAGGTCATGGGACAGGCCATCAACCCGCTGGAGCGACGATGAGCGCCGGCAACGGGGTGGTCCTGTCGGCCGCCGGCGTCTCGACAACGTTCTTCACCCACGGGGGCGAGGTCACCGCGGTGCGCGACGTGTCCCTCGACCTGCGCAAGGGCCAGATGCTGGGCCTGGTCGGCGAGACCGGCTGCGGCAAGTCCGTGCTGGTGCACTCGCTCGTCAACCAGGTGCGGTTCCCCGGCCGTGTCGTCGACGGGGAGGTGCTCCTGGAGGGGGAGGATCTGCTCTCGCTGGACGAGCGCTCGCTCCGCCGGGTGCGGGGCAGGAAGATCGCCATCATCGGCTCCAATCCCGGCGCCTCGCTGGATCCGCTGGCCACGATCGGCGACCAGCTCGGACGGGCGATCACAGCGCACGAGAAGGTGACGGCTCCCGAGGCCACAGCGCGCGCCATCGAGGCTCTGGAATCGGTGGGCATCCCCGACCCCGAGCGGCGCAAGGACGCCCATCCCCACGAACTCAGCGTGGGCATGGCCCAGCGAGTGCTGATCGCCATGGCGCTGCTGCACTCGCCCGACGTGATCATCGCGGACGAACCCACCGCCGGCCTCGACGTCACCGTGCAGCGCCAGGTGCTCAACTTGATGCGGCAGCTACTGGCCGATCTGGGATCGGCCACGATGATCGTGACACGGGACCTCGGCATCGTCGCCCAGTACTGCGACGACCTGGCCGTCATGCGCGACGGCTCACTCGTGGAACACACGCCGGTGGTGAGCTTCTTCGATCGGCCCAGCGAGGCGTACAGCCGCGACCTGCTGGGGCGGGTGATGACCTCCGCGGTCGGCGAGAGCACGCCGGCGACCGCGGCCGCTCCCGCCAATCAGCCGGCCGCCGCTCCGCTGCTGTCGGTGCGGGACCTCGTCAAGTACTTCCCGGTACGGGGCGCCCGGCACCTCAACGTGCATGCCGTGAACGGCGTCAGCTTCGACGTAGCCCGCGGGGAGGCGCTGGGACTGGTGGGCGAGAGCGGCTCGGGCAAGACGACGGTGGGCCGCCTCGTGCTGCGGCTCATCGAGCCGACCAGCGGCACAATCGACTTCGCCGGCGAGCGCACCTCGGAGATGTCCGAGGCGGAGATGCGCCCGCTCCGGAGCCGCATCCAGATGGTCTTCCAGGAACCGCACGCCTCGCTCAACCCGTCGACCTCGGTGGCGCGCAACATCGACGAGCCGCTGCGCGTCAGCGGGATGGGCCGCCGCGAACGGGACGAGCGGGTTCGGGAGGTGCTTCACATGGTGCACCTCAGCGAGGCCGACGGCGAGAAGTTCCCGCACCAACTCAGCGCCGGGCAGGCGCAGCGGGTCGGCATCGCCCGGGCCATCGGCACCGAGCCCGACCTCGTCGTGCTGGACGAGCCGACCTCGC
>JAPONU010000181.1 GCA_026713745.1 bacterium | reverse complement strand
GATCGGTCCCGAAGATCCCGAGGCCGGCCTGGACACACTCGTGTTCAAGCCACAAGCCGCCCGTTCCCTCGAGCCGGGCGAGGTCCGGATCGCGGTGGAAGCGATGGGGTTCAACTTCGCCGATGTGCTCTTGAGCATCGGGGCGGTCCCGTACGACTTGGAGGTGGGCCGCGAAGTGTGCGGCCGAGTGCTGGAGACCGCTCCTGATGTGGAGAGCCTGTCTGTTGGAGAACTGGTCGTCGCCATCGGGTTCGGCGGGTTCACCCCGGAAATGGTCACCCGGGCCGACATGTCGGCCCCGGCCCCGGACGGGTTCGGTGCGCTCGCGCTGGCCACCATGCCCACCTGCTTCGTCACCGCCGAACTCGCCCTCGGGCTCGCCGGGCTGGCCGACGGCGAGCGGGTGCTCGTCCACGCCGGGACCGGTGGCGTCGGCCTTGCCGCCATTCAACTGGCGCGCCTCGCCGGGGCCGAGGTCTTCGCAACGGCCAGTGGCCCGAAGCAGCCCTACCTTCGCTCCCTGGGCGTGGCCCACGTCTATGACAGCCGGCGAACCGACTTCGGAGAAGAGATACTGAGCGCGACCGGCGGCGAGGGCGTCCACGTGGTGTTGAACAGTCTCACCGGCGAGGGCTTCATCGAAGCCGGCCTGTCTTGTCTGGGTCCGGGAGGTCGCTTCGTCGAGATCGGGAAGCGGGATGTCCGCAGCGAGGACGAGATGTCGGCGTCGCGTCCGGACGTGGCCTACTCCATCTTGGACCTCGACGCCCTCAAGAGGGTTGATCCGGCAACTCCCGGTTCCTCCCTGTCGAGGATCATGGATCGCCTGTCGGCGGGAGATCTGGCTCCTCTCCCCCGCACCGTGTGGCCCCTCGCCGAGATCCGATCGGCGATGGAGGCGATGGGAGCCGCCCGACACGTCGGCAAGAACGTCTTCCGCATGCCGCCTCTTGGCCGGGACGGGCTCCGAGCGGATCGCACCTATCTCGTGACCGGTGGCTTGGGTGGAATCGGCTGCGAGGTGGCGCGCTGGCTGGTCGAGAGCGGAGCCCGCACGATCGTCCTCAACGGTCGCCGGGATCCCGATCCCGCGACTTACGGAGTGATTCGCGAGCTGCGCGACAGCGGCGCAGACGTGCGGGTGGAACTCGCTGACATGACCGATCCCGCTGCCATCGACGGGATGCTGGAGCGCATCGGCGAGGCTCTGTCACCCCTGGGCGGTGTCATCCACAGCGTGGGCGTCCTCTCCGACGGGGTCATCGAGAACCAGAACTGGGACCGATTCGAGCAAGTGCTGTGGCCCAAGGTGCTGGGTGCCTGGCACCTTCATCAAGCCACCAAGGCTGCGGACCTGGACATGTTCGTGCTGTTCTCCAGCGTCACCGGAGTATTGGGGAACCCGGGGCAAGCCAATCACGCCGCGGCCAACGCCTTCCTGGACCAGCTCGCCGCTCACCGGCGCGCCCTGGGCCTCCCCGGCCAGGCAATCGCCTGGGGCGCATGGTCGGGCATCGGGGAGGCTGAAGAGCACAGGGAGAGGATCGAGAAGCAACTGGCCTACTCCGGAGCCGGATGGATAACGCCCCAACAAGGCATCGGCGCCTTCGACTGGCTGGTGCGCCAGGACGCGACCGCGTCCTGTGTGACGACGGTCGACTGGGCCGTGGTCGCGTCGGAACTCGAGAAGCCGCCGCCATTCCTTGAAGAGGTCCTCGCCGCGACGAGTGACCGCGGCCGCCGGAAGGACCCATCGGCTCCTTCAGCCGGGCTGCTGAGCCGGCTCCTGAACGCCCCCGCGGCCGATCAGCAGGGTCTGCTCGCAGCCTTTGTCCGGCAGGAGTTGAAGACTGTGATGCGGCTGGCGTCTCCGCCGTCGCCGACGATCAGCTTCTTCGATCTCGGAATGGACTCGTTGATGGCGGTGGAATTGAGAAATCGGCTCAACCGCGCCCTTGCCGGGGAGTACACCGTTTCCAACACCGCTGTCTTCGACTATCCCGACGCCACCAGCCTCGCCGGTCACCTGGTGAAGGAGTTCGGCGGCCTGGCCGCCCCGGCCCCTGCTCTTGATCTCGGCGCCATGCCGGCCCGCCCGCGGACACGCCGGCAGGATGAACGCATCGCGGTCGTCGGTATGGCCTGCCGGTTCCCGGGTGCGCCTGACATCGACGCCTTCTGGCGCCGATTGGAAGAAGGCGCCGACGCAGTCACCGAGGGGCGATCGGACTCGGGCGCCTGGAAGGGTGTCCTCGGAGACCCGGAGGCCGACGACCCCACCTTGCGCCGCGGTGCGTTCGTCGAGGGTATCGATCTGTTCGACTCCAGGTTCTTCCGCATCGCGCCGATAGAGGCTCGGGACATGGATCCCCAGCAGAGGATGTTGCTGGAAACCAGTTGGCACGCCCTCGAGGACGCCGGAATCGACGCCGACCAACTGATGGGCAGCCGTACCGGGGTCTATGCCGGAGTCGGCGGCGGCGAGTACCGCGACCTGATCGCCTCGCGGGGCCAGTACTACAGCTACGCCGGAACCAACGTGGCAGTCAGTGTCGGGCGGGTTGCCTACGCCTTGGGTCTCCAGGGTCCGGCGATGCCGCTCGACATGGCGTGCGCGTCGTCTCTGGCTGCTGTGCATCAGGCGGTCGCGGCCCTGCAGCGGGACGAGGTCGACATGGCTCTCGTAGGCGGTGTGAACGCCACCCTGTCCCCGAATGTCTCGGGATACCTCAAAGACATGGGGCTGTTGTCCACCAGCGGCCGCTGCCGCGCATTCGACGCGGCCGCCGACGGCTATGTGCGCGGCGAGGGCTGCGGCATGCTGGTATTGAAGCGGCTCAGCGACGCCGAGTTCGACGGCGACCGCATCTGGGGGGTCGTCCTGGGCTCGGCGGTGAACCAGAATGGGGTGAGCGCGGGCCTGATGGCCCCCAACGGGCCCGCCCAGGAGCGGGTGATGGAGGAGGCCCTTGCCCGGGCCGGTGTCGATCCCTCCGATGTCGATTACTTGGAGGCGCACGGGGTGGGCAGCGAGTTCGGCGATCCCATAGAGATGAACGCGGTGGCGTCCGTCTTCGGGCGGGGTCGCGACGGGGGGCGCCCCCTTCTTGTGGGTTCGGTCAAGACGAACATCGGCCATCTTGAATGGGCGTCGGGGGTGGCGAGCCTCATCAAGACCATGCTCGCGATGCGCCGGCGAGTGATTCCCGCGAGCCTCAACTTCGCCAACCCGAGCCCCCATCTGGACTGGAACCGCCTGCCCGCGCAGGTTTCCTCGGACGCCGTCGAATGGCCGTCGCGGCCCGACCGGCCGCCGGTGGCTGCGGTGAACGGCTTTGCGCTCTCGGGGACCAACGCGCACGTAGTTGTGGAGGGCTACCAGGATCCGGCGGTTGACGACGGCTCGTCCTGGCCGGTTGGTGCTGCCCAGCCGATCGGCCTCGTGCGGCCGGGCGCCGCCGGGTCATCCGCGTCCGGAGGATGTACGGAGCGCACGACCCGGCTTCTGCCACTGTCGGGGAAGTCCCCGGCGGCCCTGCGGGCGTTGGCCCGCGGCTATCTGAGGTTTCTCGACGAGCGCGAGGATGCATTGTCGCCCGAGACGACTGCGGCCGCCCCGGCGATAGCCGACATGACGTGGACCGCCACGGCCGGGAGAAGCCACTTCCGCTACCGGGCCGGATTGGCATTCGATGACGTTGCGCAGCTCCGGCAGGGGTTGGAGGAGCTGGCTGGGCAAGAGGGACCGGCGGATGAGGTGGAGCCTCGGGAAGTGACGAGCGCGGCCTTCGTGTACACCGAGGTGGAGGGCCGACAGTTGGACATGGCCCGGCACCTGTACGAGACGGAGCCCGTCGCGCGCAAGGTCCTCGACGACTGCAACGGGATGCTGGGGCAGGAGGTTGTGCCCTTGCTGGATGCGACGTTGGGGGGCGACGGCGGAGACGAGGGTCGAAGCGGACGAGCTTCCGTCCCGGTGGCGGCCTATGCGCTGCAATGCGCCCTCACCGCGCTGTGGCGGAGCATGGGAGTGAGTCCGAGCGTCGTGGTCGCCGGCGGTCTCGGGAAGGTGGCCGCGGCCCAGGCCGCGGGCGCACTCAGCCTCGAGCAGGGGTTGCGGGCTG
>JAPONU010000180.1 GCA_026713745.1 bacterium | reverse complement strand
TCGAACAGGTAGCTGGTGGCGCCGAGGGCCAGGATGTTGAAGGCGATACCCACGACGACCTGGTCACCGCGCAGTCCCACGGTGATCCAGCCCAGGAGCAGTCCGAAGGCGGCCCCGAACAGCAATGCGAACCAGAACCCGGCCTGTTCGGATCCGAGGGTGGCCGCAGCCCATGCCGCGACGAATGCGCCGATCAGCATCAATCCCTCGAGGGCGATGTTGAGAACGCCCGAGCGCTGGGCGATCACGCCCCCGAGGGCCGCCAGCAGCAAGGGCACGCCCGCCAGCACCGTGGCGTTCAGGACGTCACTCACGCGGGCGTACCTCGCCCGACTTCAATCCGGTCCACCGGGACCGGGATTCCCCCCATACCGGCGAATACTACAGACAGCTTCCGTGCTGCTGCCGAAGGCTCCGATGCGCCTGACCGTAGGTGGCCTGACGTGGCCGACCGAGGGGCCGGCCCGGGTGGCACTCGCTGATCCGGTGGTACGGGGAACCGTTTCGGAACAACCGGGCATTATTCCCAGGATTGCCGCCGCGTGTATAGTCCCGAACCGGGGGAATCGGGGGATGAACGGTCAGGCTGGCCAGTACGTAGCCCAGCATCTCGATCTGGGTGGCGGGCGCATACACGTGATGCGCGCCGGCGCGGGCGAGGAGTTGCTTTTCCTGCATCCTGCTGCGGGTGCCGGAATCTGGCTGCCCTTCCACGATCTGCTGGCCAAGAACTTCGACGTGATCTCGCCGGATCATCCAGGCTTCGGGGAGTCCGACCGGCTCGAGTGGATCGACGGCATGGAGGACCTCGTCTACTTCTACCTCGACCTGCTGGACGCGCTCGGGTTGGAGGCGGTCCATGTCGTCGGGGCCTCCCTCGGGGGATGGCTGGGTGCGGAGTTGGCGGTGCACCAGCCGTCGAAGGTGCGCAGCCTGGTGATGGTCGACCCCATCGGTCTCGACCTCCCCGAGCACCCAGTCGAGGACATCTTCGGCATGAACCCCGACGAACTCCGGGCGTCGCTCTTCTCGGATCAGGAGTTGGCCCTGCGCGTCATCCCTCCCGAGCCCGACCTCGACATGCTCATGCGCGCCTTCAAGGAGAAGACGAGCTTCGCCCGCCTGGCCTGGCAGCCCTTCTGCTGCAATCCGAAGCTCCACCTGCGGCTGCACCGCGTCACGGCTCCGACCCTGGTGCTGTGGGGGAGTGACGATCGCCTCGTCCCGCTGGCGCACGGGGAGCGCTACCGCGACCTCATCGACGGGGCCCGGCTCGAGATCATCGACGACTGCGGCCACGCGCCGTTGCTGGAGCAGCCCGAGCGAACCACCGAGGCCATCGCCGGCTTCCACGAGACGCTCGTCGGGGCCGGGGTCTGCTGATGCGGTTCTTCATGTTCCACCTGATGCCGTACCCGCATCTGCCCGCGGACTTCGACGAGCGCGAGTCGGCCTGGGTGACCCTGTCCAACAGCAACTACGATCCCAAGGTGGGGACCGGCCTCTACAACCGCTATCTGGATGAACTCGAGTACGCCGAGCGATTGGGCTTCGACGGCATCTGTGTCAACGAGCACCATCAGAACGCCTACGGCACGATGCCCGCGCCGAACCTCATGGCTGCCGCCCTCGTCCGCCGCACCGAGAAGCTCCAGATAGCGATCGTCGGCAACGGACTCCCGCTGCGCGATCACCCGCTGCGCGTCGCCGAGGAGGTGGCGATGCTGGATGTCATCTCGGGCGGGCGCATCATCTCGGGGTTCGTGCGCGGCATCGGCGACGAGTACTTCTCCATGAGCATCGATCCGTCAACCTCGCGGGAGCGCTACAGCGAGGCGCACGACCTCATCATCAAGGCTTGGACGACCGACGGCCCGTTCCGCTGGGTGGGTAAGCACTACCGCCTCAACTACGTCAACGTGTGGCCGCGCCCGCTGCAGCAGCCGCACCCGCCCATCTGGATCCCCGCCTTCGGCAGCACCGAGACCATGACCTGGGCCGCCAAGAACCACTACACGTACCTGTCGGTGTTCGCCCCGTCGAAGCTGCTGAAGCGCTGGTTCGACGGGTACCGCGAGGGCGCCAACGCCGCCGGCTACGAAGCCCCCCGGGACAAGATCGGCATCCTCCTGCCCATCTACGTGGCCGAGACCGACCGCCAGGCGCACGCCGAGGGGCGCCAGTACGTCACGTGGCTCTACCACAAGGGCCTCAAGCACAAGTTCGAGCACCTCTTCCCGCCCGGCTACATGACCGACCACTCCTGGGGGAGATTCCTGCAATCGGGCCTCGGCGCCTACTCCGACGTGAGCTACGAGGACCTGGTGTCCCAGGGTTACGCCGTGGTGGGCAGCCCGGCCACGGTGCGGGAGCGGCTGGCGGAGCTTGCCACCGAACTCGGCTTCGGGCTCGTGAACGCCCTGCTGCACATCGGGGACATGCCGCACGACCACACGATCCGCAACATGGAGCTGTTCGCCCGCGAAGTCATGCCGCACTTCAGGGCGCAGCGGCCCGCCGCCTGAGACGGCTCACAGCCGGCAACGCCGGCGCCGTTCGACCAGCCACAACCCGCCACCCGCAAACCACAAACCAACCACCGATAGCCAACCACCGACAAGACCGACAACAAACAGGGGGGACCCAATGATCACTCGACGCACACCTGCCGGGAGGCTGATGACACTGCTCCTGGCCTTACTCGCGACCCTGGCCCTCGTGGCCGTGTCCTGCGGGGAGGAAGAGGAGGAGGCGGCCCCGCCGCCACCGCCTCCCGCCGAGCCCGCATCCGAGCCACCGCCTCCGGCCGAGCCCGCATCCGAGCCACCGCCTCCTCCCGAGCCGGCACCCGAGCCGCCGCCTCCGCCGGAGCCGGAGGCCAGCGAGGCCCCGCCGCGGATCGCGCAGTTGCACCCCGACGCCGTGAACGCGGCCGGCTGGTACCGCAACGGCTTCGCAGCCTTCGAGAAGATGGCGGCGATTCTCGGCACCGAGCCG
Organism: bacterium; assembly: GCA_026713745.1. Classification (GTDB taxonomy): domain Bacteria; phylum Actinomycetota; class Acidimicrobiia; order Acidimicrobiales; family CATQHL01; genus VXNF01. The sequence goes on along the minus strand of JAPONU010000180.1, from coordinate 4,844 downwards.
GATGTCCTCGAGCACATCTCCTACGACCAGGCGCCCCAGACCCTGCGGCAGTTGGCCGAGGAGGGCTACGACATCATCGTCCCGCACTCCAGCGGGTACGAGGCCGCCGTCCTGGAGGTGGCTCCGGACTTCCCGGACACCTGGTTCATCATCTACTCGGATCTGTCGACCACCAACGACCTGCCGAACGTGGCGGGTTGGGCGGTCCACTGGAACCAGGTGGGCTACATGGCCGCTGCCATCGGCTGCGCCGCCTCCGACGCCAAGAGCATCGGCATGGTGGTGAGTGCCCCGATCCCGGCGTACACCCGCTGGACGGGCGGCTCGGGTCAGCTGAGCGACGATGCCGCGGACGTGCTGGGCTACGACTGCGAGTTCAACGACGTGTGGACCGGTGACTTCCTCGATGCCGCCAAGGCGAAGCAGGCCGCGCAGGCGCTGATCGACGGAGGCGCCGATGTGCTCTTCGACGGTGCGGACGCCGCGGGCGCAGGAGCCGTGGAGGCTGCCGTCCAGAACGGCGTCTGGTACGTGGGCGCCGTGGTGGACCAGTGCGAGCAGGCGCCGGACACCATGCTCACGAGCGTCACCCTGAACTTCGACATCGCGTATGAGCAGATGGGCGAGTTCTACAAGGACGGCTCACTGGAGCCTGCGATCTACTCGATGAACCTCGCCAACACCGGCATCGACCTGTCGCCGCCGTGCAACGCCAACGCCGACGTCGCCGCCGCCATCGAGACCGTGATCGACGGGGTGTCCTCTGGGGACATCGTGGTCGATCCGACGCGCGAGAAGACCCCGTAACCCGGGGAACGGTCGCCACTAGCGTCTCCGGTACGTGGGAGCGGCCATCGACAACGCTGGGCCGGTGACGGCCAGGGAGGCTTCGACCCTGGCCGTCACCGGCCTGCACAAGCACTTCGGTCGGGTGCGGGCCAACGACGGCATCGACGTCACATTCCGGGGTGGCGAGGTGCACGCCCTGCTCGGCGAGAACGGGGCGGGCAAGTCCACGCTCATCAAGTGCCTGTCGGGCGTCTACCGCCCGGACTCCGGGCGCGTCGAGATCGACGGGCGGGAGGTGACCATCCGGGATCCCGCCGACTCCCGGCAGTGCGGGATCGCGGTGGTCCACCAGAGTTCCACCCTTATCTCCCGCCTGACGCTGCTGGAGAACGTGGTCCTGCAGGAGGGGCGCCTGGGGCGGATTCGCAGTGAACTCGCAGACCGCCTCGTCGAGAGCGGCAACCGGCTCGGCTTCTCCATCGACCCGAGAGCCCGGGTCGAGAACCTCTCGGTCGGTGATCTCCAGCGGGCCGAGATCGCCCGGGCCTTCATGCAGGAGGCCTGGCTGGTGATTCTCGACGAGCCCACAGCCGTGCTGGCGCCGGCCGAGCGTGCCAGCCTGTTCGACCTGTTCGGCTCGCTGACCTCGCAGGGCGTCGGAGTTGTCTTCGTCACCCACCATCTTGCCGAGGCGCTGTCGGAGAGCAGCCGCACGACGGTCCTCAGGGAGGGACAGGTGGTCGGCCGTCTGGAGCCCGGCCACCATGTCGACGAGGCCGATCTCGTGCGGCTGATCGTCGGCGACGACGCACCTCACCCGTCGGTGGCGGGCATCACCGACGGCGGTCACGGGTCCGCGCCGCACCCGCCGGCGCCGGGGGACGAAGGCGACGTGCTCGTGGATGTGCGGGAGGTCTCTGGCGCGCCGCTGTGGGGTCGGGCGTTGCACGACTTGGACCTGAGGATCCATCGCGGCGAGGTTCTCGGCATCGCCGGCGTCGAGGGGAACGGCCAGCGGGAACTCTCGGCGTTGCTGACGGGCTCGTGGTCGCCGGCGAGCGGCACTGTGCTGCTCGACGGCACCCCGCTTGCGGACTACCCGCCGCCCCGGCGCTCCGAGCTTGTGGGCGACGTGCCCGACGACCACTTCCTGGCGACGTGCGGGGAACTCTCGGTGTGGGAGAACCTGGCTCTGGGGACCTTCGCCTGGCAGGAGGCGCCGACACCGGGCCGCAAGGCTCGCCAGCGCCGCGCCGCCGGCGAACTCGTGGAGGAGTTCGACATCCGCACCGACGGGGTCGGCGCCCCGGTGCGCCAACTCTCCGGAGGCAACCGGCGACGCGTGATCCTTGCCCGGGAGTTGCGCAAGCACCCGGTGCTGCTGGTCGCCACCTATCCCACCCGGGGATTGGATGTCCGCTCTGCCGAGCAGGTCCGATCCTGGGTGCGCCGACTCACTGATCAGGGAAGCTCGGTGGTGTACATGAGCACCGAGCTGGAGGAGATCATCGAGGTCAGCGATCGAGTGGCGGTGATGGTCCGGGGGCGCGTCACCGGCGTGCTGACCGAGGGGATCACCATCGGCGCCATCGGCAACCTGATGCTCCAGGGAACCTGATGCTTACATCCCGCGGTCGGTTGTGCCGCGCAGCGTCGTCGTTCCGGCGGAGAGCCTGCGCCGGAATCGATCGTGCGCCGGAATCCAGGGTGACATGAGGCTGGGATCCCGCGGTCGGTTGCGCCTGCCGGAGACCGTGGTCCCGGTCCTGGCCATCGTGGCGTCGCTGGTCGTGCTGGCTCCACTCGTGCAGATCGGCGGCGCCGGGATCGCCGAGGGCTACCGGGAGATGTTCAAGGCGTCGTTCGGGTCGATGGTGGGTGTGGGCTCGTGGCTGACGTCCTCGCTGCCGCTCGTGCTCGTGGGACTCGGCGTGGCCCTGCCCTATCGCGCCGGGCTGTTCAACGTGGGCGGCGAGGGCCAGTTGCTGACCGGCGCCCTCGTCGGGGTCTATATCGGGACGGCCTTCGGCGGCGGCCCGGGCGCGTTCATGCTGCCGCTCCTGGCGGCTTTCGGAGCCGCCGCCGCCCTCGGCGCGGTCGCCGGATGGTTGAAGGCCCGGGGGATGCACGAGATCGTCACCACGATCATGCTCAACTTCATCGCGGTCTTTTCGCTCCAGTTCCTCCTGCGGGGCTCGTTCAAGGATCCCGACCTCCCCTATGCGGCGAGCCGAGCCGTGAACGACGGGTTCCGGCTGGGCCGCTTCGCCGGCGATGACATTCCCTATGGCATCTTCATCGCCGCCGTTGTCGTGGCGGCTGCCGTCTACCTGGCGGACTACACGCGCTTGGGATGGCGGTTGGGTCTGTTGGGCCAGAGCGAGGCCGTGGCGGTTCGCCAGGGCCTCAACCTGGCGCGTACCAGGACGGTGGCGATGGCGCTCGGCGGCGGTCTGGCCGGGGTGGGTGGGGCTGTGGAGTTGCTCGGCAACCAGTACCGCATCGGCGCCCACTTCTCTCCGGGATGGGGGTTCACGGCAATCGCCGTGGCCCTTCTGGCGCGCGGCAAGATGCTGCCGGTGTTGCCGTTCGCCCTCTACTTCGGGTTCCTGCAGAACGGTGAGGTGCGGCTCCAGGCGATCCTGGGCATTCCCGGGAATCTCGTGTTGATACTCGTCGCCGCTCCCGTGATCATCGTGGCCGCGGTCTACGGATTCCGGGCGTATCGCAAGACGGTCATGGTGGGGACGTGATCCCTGGGAGGTTGATGTGAGCGAGAACGGCAATACCCGCACCGCGGCGGCTTACGCGGTTGCGGTCGATATCGGTGGGACCTTCACCGACCTCGTGGCGGTCGGCGCCGACGGTGAGATCGTCCTGGCCAAGCAGCCGTCGGTGCCGGCGGACTTCCTGCGCGGCGTGGACGTGGCACTGCGGGACCTCGGCTCGGCGGGGATCGTCGACTTCCGTCACGGCACCACGGTGGGCACCAACGCCATCATCCAGCGCAAGGGGGCCAGGATCGGGCTCATCACGACGGCCGGGTTCCGGGACATCCTGCTGGCGGCGCGCGCCAGCCGCATGGATCTCTACGACTCCATCTGGGATCCGCCGCCACCGCTGGTGGCGCGGCGCGACATCCTGACGGTCACCGAGCGGCTGGACTACCTGGGGCGCACGGTGACGCCGCTGAACGCCGACGAGGTCCGCGAGGCGATCGGCGTGCTTCGCGACCGCGGGGTCGAGGCCGTGGCGGTCTGCTTCCTGAACTCTTTCGTGAACCCGGCGCACGAGTTGGAGGCGCTGGAGGTCATCGCCGCCGAAGCTCCCGAGGTGTTCGCCTGCGCCAGCAGCAAGGTGGTGCCGGAGATCCGCGAATTCGAGCGCATGAGCACGACGGTCGTGAACGCGTACTTGGGACCCCCGATGGCCACGTACCTGCGGGGCCTGGACGACCTGCTCGGTTCCCACGACTACGAGGGCGACGTTCTCATCACCCATTCCGGCGGCGGGCTCATGACCTCCCGGGCGGCGACGCGCATCCCTGCCCGCGTCTGCCAGTCGGGTCCGGCTGCGGGCGTAATGGGCGGCCTGGCGGTCGCCGAGCGCGTGGGGTTCGAGAACGTGATCACCCTGGACATGGGTGGGACGAGCGCCGACATCTCCGTGATTGTGAACGGCACGCCGATGTTCCGCTCCGAGTGGCACGCGCAGTTCAACATCCCGATCATCTTCCCGGCCATCGATCTGGTGACCATCGGTGCGGGGGGCGGCACGATCGCCTGGGTGGACGCCAGCGGCACGCCGCACAGCGGTCCCCAGAGCGCCGGCGCCGATCCCGGTCCCGCCTGCTACGAGCGAGGCGGCACCGAGCCGACCAACACCGACGCCAACGTGGTTCTCGGGCGGCTGCGGCCCCAGGCGTTCACCGGGCGGCGCAGCGACATCACGCTCAGCGCCGCTGCGGCGCACGAGGCCATCGAGCGAGAGATCGCCCCGGTGCTGGACTGCTCGGTCACCGACGCGGCCGCCGGCATCATCAGGCTCTCCAACGC
>JAPONU010000179.1 GCA_026713745.1 bacterium | reverse complement strand
TCCGCGGCGAGACAACCAACCTCCGCGGCGAGATGACCGACGGCTTCGACAAACTCCGCGGCGAGACAACCAACCTCCGCGGCGAGATGACCGACGGCTTCGACAAACTCCGCGGCGAGATGCAGGCAGGATTCGCCGCCCACACCGTCGCGCTCATCGATCTCGCCCAGAGCGTTGGCCGGGTCGAGGGCCGCACCGACACACTCGTCGCCAGCGAGTAGCCCCCAGCCGCCCGATCGGGGCCGTGCTCGCTACGGGGAGGCGGGGTGGCGGGGCGGCGGCGCAGGGCGTGGACCCTTCGATGTCACACCCCGGTGCCAACGTGTACCCGACCGGAAGGAGGGGTCATGGCAGGCGAAATGGCGATCCGGCCGATGACCGGCGGCGGACCTCAGCAGCCGGCAGCCTCGCCGCTGAATGTGCGGTGGAGGCGGCGTTCGGGCTCGGTGACCGTCGGGGGGCGGGGGTTGCTCGGTCGTCTCGGGGTGGTGTTACGGGGTGGCGTCGAGTTCGAGAGCCTCGTCGGTGGCGGGCTGCGGAGACTCGGTCGGTGGCTCGGCGAGGGGCCCGGCCTCGGACTCGGTCGGTGGCTCGGCGAGGGGCCCGGCCTCGGACTCGGTGGGGGTGGTGGTCGTCGTGGGGGGCGGCCTGTACGGGTCGCAGTCGCCGCCGATGATGGCCTCGATGCGGTCGAGGCGGTCGCCGTCGGCGGCGGGGCGCGGGGCGCCGTTGCCGTCGAGCAGGTGCGGGTGGAAGCTCCAGCCGACGATCGTGTCGGCGTCGAAGTCCACCTGCAGCACACCTGTCTCGCCGGTGAAACCCCCTCTGGGGTGCCAGACGAAATTGCCCAGCGAATAGGCGACAACCGCCCCGGCGATGAACTCCACGGGCTGCAGCACGTGGGGGTGATGGCCGATCACGACATCGGCGCCGGCAGCGATGAGCGCCCGGGCGAGGGACCGCTGGTCGGCGGTGGGGCACGGATCACGCTCAATGCCCCAATGGATCACCGCCACGACCACGTCGGCCTCGCCGGCGGCGGCCCGCACGCTGTCCAGCACCCGGGCCGTGTTCCACGTCGAGGCAATGCCCGGGCGGACAGCGGTCGCCTCGAAGCCCCAAGGCACGATCATGGACGCACCGACCAGCGCCACCGAGGCTGCGCCGCCGACGTCGAGGAGGCGGTGGCGGTAGGCGGTGGCGGCGTTGCTGCCCGCGCCGAGCGCCACGACGCCGGCCTGCTCCAGGAGTTCGATCGTGTGCAGGAGGGCGTCGGGGCCGAAGTCGCCGGCGTGGTTGTTCGCCAGGTTGGCCACGTCGACGCCGGCTGCGGCGATCGTGGCGGCCGCCGAGGGCGGGGCACGGAACACGTACTGCTTGGCGAGGGCGGTGCCGCGGTCGCTGATCGCCATCTCGGCGTTCACGACGGCGAGATCGGCGGACGCCAGAGGCGGGTCGATGAACTCGAAGGGGTTGATTCCCGCCGGCTCGGAGCGGTCCATGAGGACGTCGCCGCCGGCCAGCAGGGTCCAGGTGGTTTGCGGCTCCGTGGTAGTGGTAGGGGTGGCCATGGTCGGCGGGGTGGTCGGCGGGGCGACGAGCGGTGGGGGGGCCGGCGGGGCGACGAGCGGTGGGGGGGCCGGCGGGGGCTGGGGGGCCGGCGGGCCGACCGGCGGGGGCTTGTCGTCCACCAGCGTGGGGCCCTCCGGCTCGCCCCCGAAGATCGACGAAGCACCCGAGCAGCCCGCAAGCACCGCTACCGCAAGCATCGCGGCAACGGCGACACGGGCGACGGCCGGCAGTCGTGCCCCCCTCCGCCTGCAGACCACGGCCGGACCCTATTGCAGTTCGGGTCTCGCGATGCCTCGCCGCGGCTCAACGGTCCGGCTGACGGCCGGCCCGGGTGCGGGTCAGCTACGACTCCGACCGGACGTTCCGTCGATCCCGGCAACTCGGGCCGAACAGGGACCTGTGGGAGTTCTAGGGCGTCGGGGCGTCGATCTGCCCGTTGAGGTTGTTGCCCCACGACCCGCCGCTTGCACAACCCGCCGCCTGCACGCCCCGCCGCCTGCACGCCCCGCGGCCTGCACGCCCCGCCGCCTGACAACCGAATCCTTGGCGCGGTGATCGGAACCGGCAGCGCCTACTGCCAGTTCTCAGTTGGGATCAGGTGCCCTCGCTGCGACGGACGGCCGCTGCCGTTTCGCGGACGAACTCGTTGCTGTCGTTGGTGAGCGCGGCCAGGGATGCGGCCGGCAGGTCGGCGTGGTTGGCCACGAGGCGGCGGACGGACGGCGCTCGATCTCGGGCCAGGCGGGCCAGTGCCTCAGGGGGAGCGGAAGGATTCCCCGCCACCGCCGCTCGGAGTGTCCTGCTCCAACTCCTCCCCAGGCGCCGGAGGGCTGCGGGCGGTGCTGCCGGGTTCCGGGCCACCTCGCCGCGAATGATCGTCTCCCCGGGGAGATACCGGTAGGTGCGAGACATGCGGTCGAGTAACACCGGAGGCGTGGCCGGGTTGGCTGCCACGTCGGCGCGGACCAACCAACGAGTCCTCCTCGACAATTCCACGAGAGTCTCGGTGGGCGTCGAGGCGTTGCGCGCCACGGCCACGCGCACCATCAACTCAGGATCGTCGGCGAGCATCCCCAGCACGCCTGGGCCCGCGTGGGAGTTCTGGGCGACCGACCACCGCACAAAGTGGTGGGGATCGGAGGCCAAGCGAGCAAGCACGTCCTGAGGTGTGCGGTGATGTGCCGCCACTCCCTCCCGGACGAGTCTGCCGACGTCGGTGGCGAGCCGTCGCAGGGTCTCCTCCGACGCGTCGCGATCCCAGGCTGAGAAGCGACCGGGGGTCGTGGTCGCCGGCGCTTCGTTGACGGCGGGTCCGTGATCGCTTGCGGAAACGTCGGCCATGATTCCCTCCCTCTTGCCGGTCGTCGTCGACACTACTAGCGGCTGCGACACTATCTCTTTTAGGACGACTATTGAGATTACGGAACGATATGCGGTTGGTGGGGCCGGGCGGCGCGGGGGGGCCGGGGCGGCGGGGGGGGGGGGGGGGGGGGGGGGGGGGGGGGGGGGGGGGGGGGG
>JAPONU010000178.1 GCA_026713745.1 bacterium | reverse complement strand
GGGACCGGCGGCGGTCCCCCGGGCTGGGCGAGCTGGACGTGTTCGGCGCCGGTCGGTTCGCCGGGGCGGGGCAGTCGCACCACCGGATCGCCCACGAGGGCGGCATGCACGATGATCCGCTTCTTCGAGCTGTACTTGGGATGGCAGGACGTGAGCGTGAGCCGGTTGTCGCCCACGTCGTCGAGCACCTCGAGGGCGGTCGGGGCGACGATGCGGAATCCCAGGGCGTGGCCGGCCATGCCCGGCTGCCCGGGCAGTACCCGGTACGTGAACCTGCCTTGGAGGGTCTCGACGATGATCGCGTCGCCGGCGTTCAACTCGGCCAGCCGCCCGAAGGGCGCCCCGTAGGTGGTGCGGTGACCGGCGATGGCGGCGTTGCCCGGTTGGCCCGGCAACGGCGTGGTGCTGTAGTGGCCGGGCCCCTTGCGCAGATCCTCCACGTCGACGCCCGCCACGACGATCTCATCCATGTCGATGGACGGGATGAGGATGCGGGCGATCGCCTCGCCGGGTTCCGGGTAGACCAGCGGCAGCAGGTCCTCCACCTCGGGTTCGAGCAGCCGGGCGGTGGCGCGCGCCGCGGCCAACTCCGAGACGTGGCTGACCACGCGCGGCGCGCTCGGCAGGTCCGGGAGCGGCGCCGGCGAGGACGTGTCCGCGGTGGCGCCGCCCGCTGCCGGGCCCGCAGCGCCGGCCTCCGCAGCGCTCCTCCCGGGATCGGATGCGGCTGCGCGAGGCTCATCGGTGTTCGCGACGGCGGCGCCGCTGCCGGGTTGTCCGGGGTCGGCCGGCGTCGCCGGACCGCCGGCCGGACCTGCCGATGCGGTGGCCCCCGATGCGGTGGCCCCCGATGCCGCGTCCCCCGATGCAGGGGCCTCCGGTGCCGCGTCCCCCGTGGCGGCCGGTGCGGTGCCGGATCCGTCGCCCACCGGCTGCGGCGGGGCCGGTGCGGTGCCGGCGGGACTTGGTCCCCCGGGCGCGGCGGCCTGCGGCGGGCCTGCGGTGAGAGTGCGGGCGGCCTGGCCGGCCTCGGCGGCCTGGCGGAATCGCTCAGCGAGGTCGCCTTCCAGGTCGCTCTGAGCCTGCGCCTGCTGCAGCCCGGTTCCCCAGAGTTGGAACACCACGAAGAGGAGCATCACGGCGCCGAGGACCGCAAGCGTCCGCCCGACGGCGCTGAGGATCCGCGGCAGCGTCACGGCCCGATGGTACCGAGGCCCCGCGCCGGGGCAGGTATCGGGCCGGCGCCGGCCCTGACCGGTAGCCTGCATTGTTCTTCGAAGGGGTCGTCGTGGAATCTGCTGTCTGGCTTCGTGATGCCGTCTGCTGCCGGGGAGGGTTCCCGGCTCTGGCCGGTGTCGACCTCGACGTGGCCACCGGCGAGATCCTGCTGCTGCGGGGCCCCAACGGGGCGGGCAAGACCACGCTGCTGCGCCTGCTCGCCGGCCTGGCGAGCCTCGACGACGGCCGGGGCACGGTGTTGGGCTGCGACCTGCGTAGCGACAGGCGGGCACTGCGCCCGCAGGTGGGGCTGCTCGGCCACGACCTGATGCTGTACGAGGATCTCTCCGTGGTGGAGAACCTGCGGTTCTTCGCCGCCCTGGCGGGCGCATCGGAGGCGGAGTCGCAGGCCGCGCTCGACCGTCTGGAGGTGGCGCCCCGGCTCGGTGACGTGTCGTTGCGGCGCCTCTCGGCCGGTCAGCGCAAGCGGGTCGCCGCGGCCGCCCTGGCGGTGCGCCGCCCCCGCCTGTGGCTGCTGGACGAGCCGCATGCCGGGCTCGACGAGTCCGGGCGCGGCGCGGTGAACCGGCTGGTGCGCGACGCCGCCGGGAGTGGTGCCACGGTGGTGCTCGCCAGCCACGAAGCCCCGGCGGCGGCCGAGGTGGCGACGCGCACCGTCGAGCTGGTCGGCGGGATCATCCCGGGGCCCACCGGTGCGGCGGCACCACCGCCGGTAGAGGTGCGCGATGCGTGAGGTGCTGCTGGTCGCCGCCAAGGATCTGCGCATCGAGTTGCGCTCGCGGGTGCTGCTGTATCAGGTGGCGCCGTTCGCCGTGGCGACCCTGGTGCTGCTGGGTTTCGCCCTCGACGCCGACCGGTCGGCGCTGCGGAACTTCAGCCCCGGCCTGTTCTGGGTGGCGGTCCTGCTGACGGCCCTGCTGGCCGCCCAACGGTCGGTGGCTGTGGAGCATGCCGGCCGCGCCGCCGACGCGCTGCTGCTGAGCGCCACCAGCCCGGCCCGCATCTTCGCCGGCAAGGCTCTGGCTCTCGCGGCGCAGCTGGCCGCCCTGGAAGCGCTGCTGGGCGTGGCCATCGTGGTGCTTTACGACGCCCGGGTGGAGCACTTCGGCCTGGCGGTGGCTTCGGCGGCGGCGGCGACGGTCGGGATCGCGGCCGCCGGTACCCTCTATGGCGTGCTTGCCGCCCCCCTGGGAGTCCGTGAGACCCTGCTGCCCGTGCTGCTGCTGCCGGTCTTCGCGCCGGTCCTCATCGGCGCCACCCGAGCCTTCGGCGACGCCCTGGGGACCGCGGCGGTGAACGGCTGGGCGTGGTTCGGCTTGTTGGGCCTGTTCGCCCTGGTCTACGCCGTCTTCGGGGCACTGGCCTACGGCCCGCTGCTGGAGGCCGAGACGTGACCCGGGCGGCGCAGCCATGAGCTTCCTGCTGGGCCGGTCCCCGGACCGCTCGCCGCCTCGCGCCGCGCTCACCCACACCGGCTCCCGCACGACGCGCATCCTCGGAGCGGGCGTTCTTGTCGGTGTGGTGGGCCTCGGCCTTTGCGCGTTCATCTTCAGCCCCCCCGACTCCCGGCCCGGCCCCGAGGCGGGGACCCGTATCGGCCAGTTCGACGTCGTGCGGCTCATGTACGTGCACGTGCCGGCCGCCATCTGGACCTACGTGGCGCTGGGCACCTGTGCGGCGGCAAGCGCCGTGTACCTGTGGCGTCGCAGTACCTGGTGGGACAGTCTGGCCCACGCCTGCGCCGAGATCGGGGTGGTGCTGTGCGCGGTCACGCTCCTCACCGGGATGATCTGGGGGCGCCCGGTGTGGGGCACGTGGTGGGAGTGGGGCGACGTGCGCCTCGTGACCACCCTGGTGCTGTTCCTGGCCTACGCCGGCTACCTGGCGTTGCGCTCGGTGCCCGCCGCGCCGGAGGCCCGCGCCCGCCGGGCGGCGATCCTGGGTCTGGGCGGCGCGGTGCTGATCCCCATCGTGAACCGGTCCGTGGAATGGTGGGAGAACCGCACGCTGCACCAGCAGTCCACGCTCGAAGAGTTGCGCATCGAGGACCTCACCCTGTTCACGCTGGTCCTGGGGATCTTCGTCATGGGCCTGCTGGTGCTGTGGCTGGTGGTGCACCGCTTCCGGCTGGCCTGGCTGGAGGCGGAGGCCGAGAGCGCCGGGCTGCAGGCCGCCCTCGCCGAGCGGCGCGCCGAGGCAGCAGAGCCCGTCGCCGCCGGCGCCGGCGAGGACGGTGCGGGCGAGGGGAGTGCAGGGCCGTGACGCACGCCGGGTACATCGCCGCCGGCTGGTCGATCAGCGCCGCCCTGCTTGCGGGCTACGCGGTGATGATCCTGCTGCGTGGCCGCCGCCTCAGCGGCAAGGTGCCGGCGCGCCGGCGCCGCTGGATGACCGCCGAGGACTGAGGTTCCGTGACCGAGACTCCCGCCGATCCGGCCCCGCAGCCCGCGGGTGCCGGTGAGGGCGACGCGGTCGGCGCCGGAGGCGCTGCGGCCGACGGCGAGGGTGCAGCGGGTGCCGCCGAGAGTGACGCGGGTGCCGCCGGCTTGGATCTGACGCCGCGCCGGCGTGAGGATCGCCGGGGACGTCGCCCCCCCACCGCGCGGCGGGTCATCTCCCTGCTGGTGGTTGCGGCGGCCGTGGGCGGGATCACGTTCGCGCTGGTGCGCCTGGTGACCGACGCCTCGCTGTTCTTCCTGAACACCGACGAGGCCGTGGAACGCCGGGACGAGCTCTCGGGTCAGCGGTTCCGCATGCAGGGCACACCGGTGGCCCACAGCGTCACCGAGACACGGGTGGACTTCGAGCAGGCCGTGGCCTTCAGCGTGTCCTTCGAGGGTGTCTCCGCCGACGTGGTGCATGTCGGCAGCCCGCCCGATCTGTTCACGCCGGGGGTGCCGGTCGTGCTGGAGGGCCGCTGGATCGAGGGCGTCCCCCCCGACCTCGACACGTTCGCCTGCGGTGTCAACGACGGGTACTACTTCGCCAGCGACCACATGCTGGTGAAACACGACAACGAGTATCGCGACACCTATCCCGATCGCCTCGATGCGGCGGGTGCCGGCGGCGCGGCAGAGGGTTGCTGAGATCGGTTTGTTGAGGTTGGGATCGGCCCGGCGGTGAGCAATCTCATACTCGGCGACCTGGGCATCTCGATCTCGGTCGCCTCCGCCCTCGCCGCGCTGGTGGCCTTCGCCCTGGGGCTCTGGCGGCGCGACCGCATCTTCCTGGCGATCGGGCGGGGGCTGCTCTGGCTGATCCTGTTGGGTGCCGCCCTGGCGTTCGCGGCGATGGAGCGGGCGCTCATCACCCGGGACTTCACCGTGGCCTACGTGGCCGACAACGGCAGTTCCGCCACTGCCCCTCTGTTCAACTTCGCCACCGCCTGGGCGGCGCTGGAGGGCTCGATCCTGCTGTGGGGGCTGGTGCTGGCGGGTTTCGTGGTGGCGATGTCGCTGCGCTTCCGGCGGCGCGGCAACGACCCGCTGGTGGTCACCGCCCTGATGTGCTCGCTGCTGGTCGTGCTGTTCTTCTTCGGTCTGATGGTGGGGCCCGCCGACCCGTTCGTGGCGTTCGACCCTCCGCCCGGCTACGACGGGCCCGGCCCGAACCCGCTGCTGCAGGACAACGCGCTCATGGCGGTGCACCCGCCGATGCTGTACCTGGGCTATGTGGGCTTCACGGTGCCGTTCGCCTTCGCGATGGCCTCCCTGGTGCTCGGTCGCACCGACGAGGGCTGGCTGGCCGAGACTCGCCGCTGGTCGCTGTTCGCCTGGGGCTTCCTGACAGCCGGCATCGTGCTGGGAGCCTGGTGGTCCTACGACACGCTGGGCTGGGGCGGCTACTGGGCCTGGGACCCGGTGGAGAACGCCTCGCTGCTGCCGTGGTTGACCGCCACCGCCTACCTGCACTCGGCCATGGTGCAGGAGCGCCGGGGCATGCTGCGGGTCTGGAACCTGTCACTCGTGTGCGCCACGTTCTGCCTCACGATCCTCGGCACGTTCATCACCCGCTCGGGGGTGCTGGACTCGGTGCACTCGTTCACCGCCTCGGGCATCGGCCCGGCCATCCTGGGCTTCTTCGGGGTGGTGGCAGCGGCCTGTGTGCTGCTCATCGGCTGGCGCGGCGACCGGCTGCGCGCCCCCGGGCGGTTCGACTCGTTCTTCAGCCGCGAGGGCACGTTCCTGGCCAACAACCTGCTGTTCGCGCTGTTCGCCGCGGTGGTGCTGCTGGGCACTGTCTTCCCGCTCGTGGCCGAGGCCGTCTCCGGCGAGCGGCTCAGCGTGGGGGCGCCGTATTTCCAGCGGATGACGATGCCCCTGGGCATGCTGCTGCTGTTCTTGATGGCGGCCGCACCGGTGTTGCCGTGGCGCAAGGCCTCGGGCGAGTTGCTGGGCCGGCGCCTGTTCTGGCCGGCGTGGTGCGGGGTCGGCACCCTGGCGGTGGCGGTGGTGTTGGGCGCCCGGGGGCCGGCGCCGCTGGTGGCGTTCGCCCTCGGTGGGTTCGCAGGCGGGGCGGCGGCCCGCCAACTGGTGCTCGCCTCTCGCCGCCAGGGCTGGCGGGGCCTGCTGGGGCGCACCAACGGCGGCATGGTCACCCACATCGGGGTGGTCGTCCTGGCGGTCGCCCTGGCCGCCAGCGGGTCGTACCTTCAGCAGGCCGAGTTGGCCATGAACGAGGGTGAGACGCTGAGCTTCGCCGGCCAGGAGTTCACCTTCGTGGGCGTGCGCGAGGTCGCCCATCCCGAGCGCCTGGAGGTGCGCGCCGAGATCGCCGTCGACGGCGTGTGCTGCGCCGCGCCCGCCATCAGCCGCTACACCCTGCGGGGCCAGGTGGTGGGGCACCCCGCGACCTTGACCTCGGCGCGCCGCGACGTGCAGCTCTCGGTGGTGCGCCTGCCGTCGGAGACCGGCGGGAACCTGGTGCTGCGCATCACGGTGCAGCCGCTGATCGTGTGGCTGTGGGTTGGCGGCGCGGTGATGCTGGTGGGCATCGTGCTCGCCGCGTTCCCGGGCCGGCGCCGCCGCCCCACTGCCCCCACCTCGGCTCTGGACGGCGCGGCGGTGGCCTCGGAGCGTGCGGCCGCGGGGAGTGCGGCCACGGAGCGTACGGCCACGGAGCGTACGGCCACTGAGCGTACGGCCACTGAGCGTGCGGCCACTGAGCGTGCGGCTACCGAGCGTGCTGCCACGGAGCCAACCGTTCCGGCCGGGGCCCCGCCGACGGGTGACCCGTTGTGAGCGCCATGGGCGATGATCGACCCGTCGAGGATCCTGCCGTGACCGGTGCGGCGCCGCCGGCCGATCCGCCGCCGGCCCTCTCCGAGCCGCGGAGCGATGATGCTCCACCGGCCGGTTCGCCTCCGGCCGTTTCCAGGAGCGATGATGCTCCACCGGCCGATCCGCCATCCGAGCCGCCGCCCGCTGTGCCCGAGAGCCGCCGTGGGCGGGCGGTGGCGCTTGTGGCGTTGGCGGTGGCGGTCGTTGTGGCGGTCCTCGTGATCTTCCTGTCCCTCGGCGATCCGCAGCGGGGGGCTCTCATCGGTCGCTCCGCGGTCGGCAATCCGGCGCCGCCCATTAGTGGTCTCACATTGGCGGGCGAGTTCTTCGACCTCGACGACCAGCGCGGCCGCTGGGTGGTGGTCAACTTCTTCGCCACCTGGTGCCCGGGTTGCATCACCGAGCATCCCGAGCTGGTGGCCTTCAGCGAGCGCCACGCCGGCGGCGACGCCATCGTGGTCACCGTGGCGTTC
>JAPONU010000177.1 GCA_026713745.1 bacterium | reverse complement strand
GGGATCGTGTAGGCGGGCTCGCTGAGAATCGGGCGCACCGAGTACAGCCACGCCTCCATCTCGCCGCCGCTGACTGCCGAGTTGAAGTCGGCCGGCGAGGCGATGGTGCGGATCGTGGCGTCGAGGCCGACCTCGCTGAGTTGTGAGGCAATGAGGACCGCGGCGGCCTCGGCGTGCGGGCCGGGTCGTGTCGGGTTGATGGTGAGCGTGAACGAGAACCCGTCGGCGTAGCCGGCGGTGGCCAGCAACTCCCTGGCGCGGTCGGGGTCGTAGCCCGCCGCCACGTCGGCCGGCGGGTCGGGCTGCGGGATGGCAGTCGACAGCGGGTAACGCCCGGGAACGCCGAAGCCGCCGTAGGCGCCGGCGATGAGGGCCTCCCGGTCGATGGCCAACGAGACGGCTGCCCGCACCCGCGGATCGTCAAAGGGCGGGAAGCGGTTGTTCAGCGACAACTCGTCGAGGTTCGTATCGCGCGCGTCCTCGTACGACAGCGCGAACTCTCCGGTGCCGGCCACGCTGGCGAACAGGTCGAACGTGAGATCGGCGACGAAGTCGGCGTCGCCGCTGCCGATCAACAGCAGCCGGTTACCGGCGTCGGGGATGGATCGCATGATGATCCGGTCGATGTCCACAGCGTCGGCGTTCCAGTAGTTCGGGTTCTTCACCAAGCGCACTTCCTCGCCGGGAGCGAGACTCTCGACCTGGTACGGCCCGAAGGTGGACGAGTTCGACGCCAGCCAGTCCGCGGCCCACGGGTCGTCCTCGGTGGCGTTGGCCTGCGCCTCGACGCTGTCGAGAATGCCGAGCGCGTAGTAGGTCAGCACGGGCACGGTGAGGATGCTGCGGCCCGTGACGTTGAGCGTGAACGTCCGGTCATCGATCACCGTGATGGGCGCCTCCCGGTCGATGCTCGACAGGAACATCAGGAAGCGCGCGATGCCGTCGAGGGCGATCATGCGGTCGAAGGACCATGCCACGTCGGCGGACGTGACGGTGTTGCCGTACGGGCTCATCGCCTCGCGCAGCGTGAAGGTGACGCTTCCGTCCTCGTTGACCTCGAACGACTCGGCCAGCTCTCCCATGACGTCCTGCGGGCTGTGCAGACTCAGCCCGGCTGACGGCTCGTGCGTGTAGCGCACCAGCGTGCTCACGACGCCTTGTGCCGTCACGAGGCTGGGCCGTCCCTGGAGGACCGCCGGATCCACGTTCGTCACCAGCCCCGAAAGCGCCATTGTGAGGTTCTTCTCCGCCGGCGGCTCGGGCGGAGGTGGCGGCTCGGGCGCCGGTGGGGGAGGCGCAGCCGCTGCGGAGGAGGCATCGGCGGCCGCCTGCTCGGCGGCGGGCCGCGCCTGCTCCGCCTCGGCCTGGGCGGCTGCGGCTTCGGCGTGTGCGGCCGGCCCTTCGGCCTTGGGGGCGGGCGCCTCAGCCCCGGCGGCGGAGGCCGCCTGCCCTGCCGCACGCCGCGCCGCGGCTCGCCGCCTGGTCCGCTTCGGGTTGGGCGTGTGCGGCTTCGGCATGGGCGCCTGCCGCTTCGGCTTGGGCGGCTGCGGCCTCAGCCTGGGCGGCGGCGGCCGCCTCCTGTGCATCCGCCAGGGTGGCTCGTGCCGCGG
>JAPONU010000176.1 GCA_026713745.1 bacterium | reverse complement strand
GGCGACGAGACCCCGGAGCCCGTGGGCGACTCGGCCCCCGAGGCGGTGTGAGCATGAATCCTCGAGGCACGCTCCCCGTGTCTTCCCGAGGGGCGCTAGCCATGGTCCCGGAGGCGCGCTAGCCATGGTCGGCACCGGCTGGTACCTGGCGCTCGCCGCGGTCGTCTTCGCGCTCGGCGCGGTGGGCCTGCTCGTGCGGCGCAACCCGCTGATCATGTTCATGTGCGTGGAGCTCATGCTGAACGCCGTCAACTTGACCTTCGTGGCGTTCGGCCGCGACCTCACCGACCTCGGCGGGCAGGTGTCGGTGTTCTTCGTGTTGGTGGTGGCGGCCGCCGAGGTGGTGGTGGGGCTGGCGATCGTCGTGGCGATCATGCGGCGCCGGACCGGCGCCACCGCCGACGACGTGTCGGTGCTGCGCGGCTGAGGGTGAGCGGCAATGGTTCTCGCTGAGCTCGTCTGGCTGGTGCTGCTGGCGCCACTGGTGGGCGTCGTGGTGCTCGCCGCCGGCGGCCGGCGCCTCGGCGAGCCCCGAGCCGGCCGGCTGGGCACAGCAGCGGTGGGGGCGTCCTTCGTGGCCTCGCTGCTGGTGCTGGTCGGGCTGCTGAGCCTCGACTCGCATCACCGGGCCGTGGAGGTGAGCCTGTTCCGCTGGGTGCCGGCCGGCGACCTGGTGGTGGACGCCGCTTTCCTCGTGGACCCCCTGTCGGTGACGATGATCCTCTTCGTCACCGGGGTCAGCGCCCTCATCCACCTGTACTCCATCGGCTACATGGGTGGCGACGAGAACTACTCCCGGTTCTTCCTGTACCTCAACCTGTTCGTCTTCTCGATGCTGATTCTGGTGCTCGGCAACAACATGCTGGTGACGTTCCTGGGCTGGGAGGGCGTCGGCGCCTGCTCGTACCTGCTCATCTCCTTCTGGTTCGGCGACGAGGCCAACGCTGTGGCCGGCAAGAAGGCGTTCGTCACCAACCGGGTGGGCGACTTCGGGTTCCTGCTGGCGATGTTCTTCGCCTTCGGCGCCTACGGGACCCTCGACTACGCCGGCATCCTGTCCGGCGACGTCGCCCAGAGCACCGCCACGGCGATCCTGTTGTGCCTCATGCTCGGCGCGGCGGGCAAGTCGGCGCAGTTCCCCCTCTACGTGTGGCTTCCCGACGCCATGGCCGGTCCCACGCCGGTCTCGGCGCTCATCCATGCCGCCACCATGGTCACCTCCGGGGTGTACCTGCTGGTGCGGTTCAACCCCCTCTTCGAGCAGGCGTCGCCGTGGGTTGGCGAGGTCGTCGCGGCGGTGGGGCTCGCAACCGCCGCGGTGGCGGCCACCATCGCCCTGGCGGCCAAGGACATCAAGAAGGTCTTGGCCTACTCCACGATCAGCCAACTGGGATTCATGTTCGTGGCGGTGGGCGTCGGCGCCTGGACGGCCGCCATCTTCCACATGGTCACCCACGCCTTCTTCAAGGCGCTGCTGTTCCTCGGCGCCGGCTCGGTCATCCACGGGATGGGGGGCGAGCAGGACATCCGCCGCTACGGCGGGCTGGCCCGCGCCATGCCCTACACGGCCGCCACGTTCGCGGTGGGGACCTTCGCCATCGCCGGCGTGCCCCCGCTGGCGGGGTTCTGGTCCAAGGACGAGATCCTGGCGCACACCTGGGGGGCCAACAAGCTGCTCTGGGCGCTGCTGCTGCTGGCTGCCGTGCTGACCGCGTTCTACATGACCCGGCTGCTGATCTGTACCTTCGGCGGCAAGCCCCGCTGGCCCGAAGGTGTCACTCCGCACGAGTCACCGCTGCTGATGCGCCTGCCGCTGGTGGCCCTTGCCGGCCTGGCGCTGACCGCCGGCGTGCTGAACCTGCCGTTCACCCACGACACCGAATTCCTCGGCCAGTGGCTCGAACCCGTCTTCGCCGGCGCGCACGCCAAGGCGCTCGGCTATGCCGGGGGCACCAAGTGGATCCTGGGCGGCGTGGCGATCCTCGCCGCGGCCGGGGGCATCTGGGCGGCAGTCGCCGTCTACGCCCGCCGGCGGGTGCCGGCGGAGAAGGTGGAGCGACAGCTCTTCGCGGAGGCCTGGGGATTCGACGAGGCGCTCGGCGACTTCGTGGGCGGCCCCGGTCGCCGCGCCTTCGACGCCGCGGCCCGCTTCGACGCCGGTGTCGTCGACGGCGCGGTGAACAAGGTCGGCACCCTGGTGCGCCGCACGGGCGAGCGCCTCCGGGCGACCCAGAGCGGCTTCGTGCGCCGCTACGCCCTGGGTGTGGCCGCCGGCGCCGTCGTGCTGCTGGCCTACTTCATCAGCAGGGTGAGCTGGTGACCCTGGCAGCCGCCTCCTCCCAGGCGTTCCCCGTGCTCGGGATGCTGGTGGTCCTGCCACTGCTGGGCGCCGCCGCGGTCCTGCTGCTGCCCCGCAGCCGCGTGGAGTTGGTGCGCCCGGTGGCGGTGCTGTTCATGTCGGCGGCTGCCGCGGTGGCGGGGTGGATCATCGTCGAGTACCCGGTCGCCTCGGGCGGCTTCGAGATGATCGTGGATCAGCCGTGGGTGGCGGCCTGGGGGATCAGCTGGAAGCTGGGCGTCGACGGCATCTCGCTGTTCCTGCTGGCGCTGACGGCGCTGCTCTTCCCGCTGGGGGCCCTGGCGACCGACCCGGGCCACGATCACAAGGCCTACTACGTGTGGCTGCTGCTGCTGGAGTTCGGCTGCCTGGGCGTGTTCTCGGCGCTGGACCTGCTGCTGTTCTTCGTTTTCTTCGAGGTCGTGCTGGTGCCGATGTACTTCCTCATCGGCCAGTGGGGGCACGGCAACGCCCGCTACTCGGCGGTCAAGTTCTTCCTGTTCACGATGTTCGGCTCCGCGCTGATGCTGGTGGGCATCCTGGCGACGGCCTTCCTGCACGCCTCGGCGACCGGCGCCCCACTCACCTTCGACGTGGTGGAGATCGCGCAGGCGCAGTCGCTGGCCACCACCACCGCCCGCTGGATCTTCCTGGCCTTCGCCTTGGGCTTCGCCGTGAAAGTGCCGCTCATCCCGGTGCACACCTGGCTTCCCGACGCCCACACCGACGCCCCCACGGCGGGGTCGGTGATCCTGGCGGGGGTGATGCTGAAGCTCGGCACCTACGGGTTCGTGCGCTTCGGCCTGTACCTGTTCCCCGAGGCGTCGCGCTACTTCGCCCCGCTGATGCTCACCCTCGGCGTCGTGGGCATCCTCTACGGCGCCATCGTCGCCACCATGCAGACCGACTTCAAGCGGCTCATCGCCTATTCCTCGGTGGCGCACCTCGGTTTCATCATCCTCGGCATCTTCGCCCTCAACACCACCGGGCTCAGCGGCGGCCTGCTGCAGATGGTGAACCACGGCATCTCCACCGGGGCGTTGTTCCTGCTGGTGGGTTTCATCTACGAGCGGCGTCACACCCGCGCCATCTCGGAGTTGGGCGGCCTGGCGCGCCCTGCCCCGGTGCTGGCGATGACCTTCATGGTGGTCATGCTCTCCTCGGTGGGTCTTCCGGGCCTCAACGGATTCGTGGGCGAGTTCCTGGTGCTGCTGGGTGCCTTCGAGGCGCACCGCTGGTGGGCGGTGGCGGCCACTGCGGGGGTGATCCTGGCGGCCGTCTACCTGCTCTGGGCCTACCAGCGCGTGTTCCACGGCCCGGCCCGCGGCGAGAACGCAACCATGAGCGACCTGCGGTGGCGGGAATGCCTGGTCCTGGCGCCCCTGCTGGCTCTGATCATCTTCCTGGGGGTGTACCCGCGCCCGGTGCTCGACCGCATGGAACCCTCTGTGGACGCCCTGGTGGCGCACGTGGAGGCCCACGACGACCCCGCCGGCGTCGACACTGCCGAGACGGAGCCGGCGCCGTGAGTGCTGTCGCCGGTCGCGGCCAGGGCCCTGCGGGCCTGACGGAGGTGACGCGCTGATGCCGCAGGTGGACTGGGCGGCCCTGCTCCCGCAGTACTTCCTCGGCGGGGGCGGTCTGGTGCTGCTGACCATCGGGTCGCTGCTGCGCAGGCGGCTGCCGTCCTGGTTCGCCACCGCCTTCGGTGCCGCGGCCGCTCTGGGCGCCTTCGGTGGGGTGATCTGGCTGTGGATCAGGGTCCAGGACCCCTCTCGGGGGGCGTTCACGACGATCGCCGGCACCATCGGGATCGACGGGTTCTCGGTATTCCTCAGCGGAGTGGTCGCCGTCTCGGTGCTGCTGGCGGCCGTTCTGGCCTCGGGCACGCTGCGGCGGGAGGGCCTGCCCGTCGACGAGTTCTGCGTGCTTCTGCTGCTGTCCGGGGCCGGTGGCGTCACGATGGCCTCGGCCAACGACCTCATCGTGCTGTTCCTGGGGCTGGAGGTGCTGTCCATCGCCGCCTACGTGCTGGCCGCGCTGGACCTCCGCCGGGGTGCCTCGCAGGAGGCCGGACTCAAGTACTTCGTGCTGGGCGCCTTCGCCTCGGCGTTCTTCCTGTACGGCGTGGCGCTGCTCTACGGCGCCACCGGGTCCACCAAGCTGGCGCTGGTGGCGGAGTTCCTGGCCGACGACGGCCCGGAATCCAACGCCCTGCTGCTCGGGGGTATGGCGCTGCTGCTCGTGGGGCTCTTCTTCAAGGTGGCGGCGGTGCCGTTCCACGCCTGGACCCCCGACGTGTACGAGGGATCGCCCCCGGTGGCGGTGGCCTACATGTCCGCCGCTGTGAAGGCGGCGGGCTTCGCCGCTCTGCTGCGGGTCTTCAACGCCGCCCTCGGTGCCAACGCCGCCGACTGGCAGCCCATCGTGTACGCCATCGCCGCCCTCACGGTGCTGGTGGGTGCGACCCTGGCCGTGGTGCAGTCCGACGTCCGGCGGTTGCTGGCCTACTCGTCCATCAGCCACGCCGGCTTCATCCTGGTCGGTGTCGAAGCGGCCACCGACGCGGGTGTGGCGGGCTCGCTCTTCTACCTGGGCGTCTACGCGTTCCTGGCGCTCGGCAGCTTCGCGGTGGTCACGATCATCGGCGCCGGCCCCGACGGCCGCCAGAGCCTCGACGCCTACGACGGCCTGGCCAAGCGCTCACCCACCCTGGCCGCGGCGTTCACGGTGCTGCTGCTGGCACAGGCCGGCGTGCCGTTCACCACCGGGTTCTGGGCCAAGTTGGAGGTGATCGGCGCCTCGGTGGAGGCTCGCTCCTACTGGCTGGCCGGCATGGCGATGCTGGGCGCGGTGGTGGCCGCTTTCCTGTACCTGCGACTCGTGGTGCGGATGTACCTCACGGCGCCCGCCGACGGCAAGCGTCCGGCCGTGAGCCGCTCGGCCGGGTTCGTGGTCGCCGTGTGCGCCGCCGTGACGGTCGTCTTCGGCATCCTCCCCGACCCACTCGTCGAGCTCACCAACGACGCCACGATCCCGCTCGGCCGCTGACCCCGAGGCCGGGAGGACTCTCGCGTCGTTCCGGCGAAGGCCGGATCACACTGTTCGGCTCGCCTAAAGCTGAACTCTCGTAGTAGCGGCAGAAACTCGCTGATAGGCGATATATTGTGTATTCCTGCTGGCTTCAGGTATCGGCGAAGGAGGTTGGTGTGCTTGCCCATTCGATCGAGGTCATCGCATCCGATCTGCGAACCCCGCCGCAGCTGTCGCGGGCGCTGCGGGCACGGCGCCGCTCACTTGGACTGTCCCAGGCCGACGTCGCCGAACTCGCGGGCACCTCACCGCAGTGGCTGTCGGGGTTCGAGAACGGTAAGGGAAGTTGCGGCACGCACCGCGTGATGCGCCTCGCTGAGGTGCTGGGCCTGTCCGTCGCCCTCCACGAACGACCCGTCACCGACATGGACCGGGTGTTCGCCGCCGTCACCGAAGGGGCCCCCGGACCTCGATGAGCGCCGAGCCGCTCGCCGTGCATGTCGCCGGGCGCTACGCGGGCGAGATCGACCGTATCGGCAACCGGCTGCGCCTCGCCTACGACGCCGACTATGCGGTCTCGGCGAGCGCCGTGCCGCTGTCGCTGTCGCTGCCCCTCGACCGCGAAGTGATCGTCGGCGCCGAGGTCGCCGGCTGGCTCGACGGGCTGCTGCCGGGCAACGAGCGTGTCCGACGGCGCTGGGCGGCCAGGCACGATGC
>JAPONU010000175.1 GCA_026713745.1 bacterium | reverse complement strand
TGACGCCGGCGTTGTTGATCCAGATGTCGACGCCGCCGAAGGCGCCGGCGGCGGCGTCCCACAGCGCCCGCACCTGGTGGGGATCGGTCACGTCGCAGGCGGCGCCGGTGACCCGGTCGGGATCGTGGGCCGAGCCGAGTCGGGCGACGGTCTCGGCGACGGTCGCAGCGGAGCGGCCGCTGACGGTCACCCGGCAACCGCGCGCCGCGAACTCCTCGGCGAGCCCGCGGCCGATGCCGCGCGTGCTTCCGGTGATCACGATTCTCTTGGGCATGGCCGTCCTCCGGGTCGTGGTGGGTTGATCGATGCCGGGCCGGTGCCGGCGCCTTGGGTCTGCGGGTGTGGTGGGCGCTCGCCGGAGCGGGTGATGTCGGTGTCTGGGGTTCGTTGTTGCCGTGGGCGTCCGCCGGAGCGGGTGATGGCGGTGTCTGGGGTTCGTTGTTGCCGTGGCCGTCCGCCGGAGCGGGTGATGGCGGTGTCTGGGGTTCGTTGTTGCCGTGGGCGCCCGCCGGTGTGGGTGGTGTGGGTGTTTTGGGTCTGCCGGTGTGGTGGGCGCCCGCCGGTGCGGGTCGTGCCGGCGCCCGAGGATGGCCGGTGGGCTCGCCGCGTGTTGCCCGCCCGGCGCGGACGGTCGATCACCGTCGGGCCCAGGCCGACACACCCGGACGATCCACCAGGTCGCCCAGCCTGGCCGGGCCGCCGGCTAGGTGCTCGAGGAGGAACGCAAGCAGGAGGTCACCGAGGAGTCGGCCGGTCTCGGCCCGGCGAGGCGGGTCGGCGGGATCGAGGAACGAGCGCCCGGAGGTCTCGTCGACGGGGTCACACGGCGTGAAGTGCACGCCGTCGGCCAGCTCGATCCACCAGCAGTCGCCGCAGGGCGCGCCGATGGCATCCTCGAACGTGCGGCGCACCGGCTCGTGCCGGCTCTCGTGCCCGCCGTCGCCGTCGCCGGAGCGGTAGCGGTCGCGACTGGCGGCGATCACGCCGTCGCGGGCGCCCGAGAGCAGCAGCAGCGGCGTGGCCGCCGGGATCGGCATCACGGCGGCGTCGCCGTGGCCCAGACCGCTCGCCGCCATCGTGTGACCGGCGTAGGCGAAGGCGGCCCGGACTCCGGGGAACCAAGCCGGCTCGGCGTTCTGCAGGGCCACCGTCCCCCCGGCGGAATGGCCCCCGAAGGCCAGGCGTGCGGGGTCGGTGGCCCCGCCCAGCAACGGATCGGCGGCCACGAGGTCGATCACCTCGCCCAGCACCGGCGCGCTGGGCCGCGTGCCGGCGATCCCCGGCGCCAGCGCGCCCAGGTCGATTCCCGGCGTGATGCCGTCGCCCACCGGTCCGAGGTCGCCGATCAGCGAGTAGACGGCGACGACGAGTCCGGCGCCGGCCAGCCGGGTCGCCAGCCGGCGGTAGGACCCCGGCGCCACGTTGATGCCGGGCGCCAGAACGACGATCGGGAGGGGATCCCCGGCTGCAGGCGGAACGGTGCCCGTGAGGCGGGCGGCGGCGAGCCCGGCCGGATCGGCGGGGTAGAACAGCGTCGCCCGCAGGCTGCCCGCACCGGCGCGATGCACGGCGCGGATCAGCCGCTCAGCCATCGGGATCCTCAATGGTGTAGTCGATGGTGGCGGCACCGGACATCATGGCCAGCACCGCGGCGCGGACCTCGGTGTGGAGGGGGTGCCTCTCGTAGGCGCGGTAGGCCTCGATGTCCTCCCAGCGCGTGCGCAGCGCCAGGTCGGCGGCGTACTCGCCGTCGCACTCGTTCACCACTACCGTCAGGTCGACCATCCCGTCGATGGCGCCGTCCATACGCAGCATCTCGGTCCGGCAGCGATCCCGGTCGGCGGGATCGGCCAGCGTCACCAGCACCAAGTGGACGTGCACGTTCGTGTCTCCCTGTCGCTTCGGCGTTCCCTGCCCGTTCCCTGCCCGCCGGCTCCCCGCCGGTCGACCCGCCTGCCCACCGGCTGGCAGGTCGGCCGTGCTCGGAGGCATGCGCGGTGTTCCGCAGTGTGGAACGCTGTTTCCTGTTCACGCTAGGATCGTGCCATGAGCGACGTCAACCGCGACTACGGCCCGCCGACCGAGCGCCCCTACCAGTGCTTCATGGGCCGCTGGGAAGGGCTGTGCAAGAGTTTCAGCCCCGCCGGGGATTTCCTCGAGGCGAGCGCCGTCCACATGGACGTGTACTGGCTGGACGCCGACACCTGGCATCTCCACGAGCACTTCGAGAACCTCTACGGCGTGGGCGAGACCGTCTACGACACGCCGATCACCGTCGACGGCAGGCGCTGCTCGGCCCGCAGCGAGATGATCGACCTCGATGGCACCGAACTCACGCCGTTCAACTACGTGTTCACCATCCACAGCCG
>JAPONU010000174.1 GCA_026713745.1 bacterium | reverse complement strand
GCCCGTACCCCTGATAGGCCAGTGACGAGCCGATGTAACGGTCGCACACCACGTCACGCCCCGCCTCGAGCGCCGGCCGGATGCTCTCGGCGACGTGCTGTGCACGGTCGGCGGCCATCAACAGGGCCTCGCTGAGCATGTCCAGGCGCACGCCGGCCTCGCCCAGCAGCAGCCGGCGCAACTCCCGGCCCAGCTGCGTCCCTCCCGGCTCGAAGGTCAACTCGGCACCGCGGCGTGTCGCCAGCCAGGCGGCCTGGGTGGACTTGCCCACCGATTCGCCGCCCTCGAAGACCACGAATCCGCCTCGCTCGACTTCCATCGTTCAGCAGTCTCCCAGAGACCTGTCACCCGCGGGGCCGGCAGGGCCGGCGGGATCGGCAGGGCCGGCGGAGTCAGAGGGGCCGGCAGGATCGGCAGGGCCGGCGGAGTCAGAGGGGCCGGCAGGATCGGCAGGATCGGCGGGGCCAGCAGGGCCGGCGGGGCCGGCGAGGCCGGCGGGGCCGGCGGAGTCAGAGGGGCCGGCGGGGCCGGCGGGGCCGGCGAGGTCAGAGGGGCCGGCAGGGCCGGCGGAGTCAGAGGGGCCGGCCGCGGACACGGCGCGCTGGGTGCGGCGGGCCAGCAGCCCCGCGACGATGACGGTCAGCCCCGCCAACCACAGCGTCAGGCGCACGCCCGGCAACTCCACGACGATCCCGATGTCGATCGCGCGGTCCCAGAGCACCTCGGAGATGCGGTCGAAGGCGGCCGCCAGCAGCGGGCCCACGACCAGCGCCAGCACGACACAGAGACGGACGATCGAGTAGAGCCCGGCGAAGACCCGTCCCCGTACCTCATCGGCGGTGTGCTCGTGCAGCAGGGTGAAGCCCAGCACGTACATGCCGCCGGCACACACACCCACCGCACCGGCCACCAGCATCACCCACGGCAGTGACCCCAGTGACGAGGCCACCAGGAGGCACACGCCCGCCCCGGTGACCGACCGGGCGAACATCCGGTGCTTGTGGACACGCCGCTGCAGGAGCGACAGCGCCAGGACGCCCACGCCGACGCCCGCGCTGAGCCCGGTCACGATGTCGGCGAACCCACCCTCACCGACCCGGAGCACCTCGATTGCGTATACCAGAGCCAGCGGGATCAACATCCCGCCGCCGATGAGGGCCGTCGCCAGGCTGATATTGACCGAGCGCACCGTGGGGTTCACCACCACGTAGCGCCACCCCTCCCGGTATTCCCGGAACACGCCCTCCCATCGCATCGCGGCGCGCGCCGAACGATCTGCCGCGCGGTGATGTCGAAGCGGCAGCGAGAACACCAGCGCCGCCGAGGCCACGAAGGTGAGCGCGTCGAGATAGAAGATCGGGCCCTGGTTCTCCAGGTAGAGAAGCCCGAGCCAGCCTTCCCCGGATGCACCCTCCAGCGCGCTCGCGACCCGGGCGAAGATGAGCGAGGCGATGGGGAACGTGGCATAGGTCGCGAACATCGACAGCGAGTTGGCGGCGGTCAGGTGCTTCGCCGGGATCAGGTTGGGGACCGACGCCTCCTTCGCCGGAATCCACAGCAGCGTGAACGCCTCCAGGGCCAGCGACACGAGCACGAGTTGCCAGACACTGTTCACCAGCGGAACGATCAGCAGGATCCCCGCTCGTGCCAGGTCGCAGACGACCATCAGCCGGCGGCGATCCCAGCGGTCCGCCAACACACCGGCCACCTGGGAGAAGAGGACCCCGGGCACCAGTCGCGCGGCCAGGACCACGCCGATGGCCGCCTCCGGCGTGCCCGCCCCGAGGCGCACCGCCACCACCGAGATGGCCAGGAAGCCCAGCCAGTCACCCGTGGAGGTGACGACCTGCGCCGACCAGAGCCGGAAGAACTGCGGAGTGGCGAAGACTCGCCGCTGGAACCCGGCCCAGGTGCGGCGACCGCTTGCAGGCGCCCCCTCAGCCGTCACGGCCGGATCATCCCTTCCGGCGCCTGGATCCTCCCGAACCTCCCTTCCGGGTCGCGGGAGGTGGCGCGTCGCGGCGAGCCGCGAGCAGGTCCGAGCCGCGCTGCGGCGTCAATGTCTCGGGCGTGTCCCCACCGCGTAGCGACGCGTTGGTCCGGCCGTCGGTGACGTAGGGACCCCAGCGCCCATCCTTGATCACGAGCGCGCGGCCGGTGACGGGATCGGGCCCCAGGTCTCGCAGGGGCGCCTTGGTCTCCCGGCCCCGCCGGGCGCGCGGCTTGGCCAGGAGAGCCAGGCACTCTTCGAGGCTGATCGTGAAGATCTGCTCCTCGGTCTCCAGCGAGCGGGTCTCCGAACCCTTCTTGAGATAGGGCCCGAACCGTCCGGTCTGGGTGGTGATCTCGACGCCGTCGGTGGGATCGGCGCCGACGGTCCGGGGCAGGGTGAGCACACGCAGCGCGTCTTCGAGCGTGAGCTCCTCGAGGTTCATCGAACTGAGGAGTGACGCTGACTTCGTGGCCTTGGCGTCGGGCTCGCTGGGCGGTGGGCCGAGTTGCACGTACGGACCGTAACGACCCTCCCGGGCGGTGACCGGCAGACCCGAGTCGGGATCGGTGCCGAGCTCGCGGCCCGTCGTGGGACGAGCCAGGAGTTCCAGCGCCAGATCCACGGTCACCTCGTCGGGTGAGACGTCATCGGGCAATTGGGCACGCTGGTCGCCGCAGGTCACGTAGGGACCGAAGCGGCCCAAGCGGGCCTCGATGGGTCGCCCGTCGGGGTG
>JAPONU010000173.1 GCA_026713745.1 bacterium | reverse complement strand
CTACAGGGAGTTCGAGAGGCACCACAAGAGTTTCACCGAGGCGATCAGCGGTATAGGTCACGCCGCCGACCGGAGTTGGTACGCCTCGCTGATCCTGAATCGCCTGATGTTCTGCTACTTCGTTCAGAACAAGGGGTTCCTGGACGGCGACCGGGGCTACCTGCGATCGCGGTTGACCCAAGCCATGAACCGCCGAGACCCCGACACCTTCTTCAGGAGCTTCCTGCTGCCGTTGTTCCACCACGGCCTCGGAGACCGCCGCCACGCCTACAGCGACGACGACACCGCCGCGATGGTGGGCTCGGTGCCGTTCGTGAACGGCGGCATCTTCGAACGCCATCGGCTGGAGACCGACTACAACCCCGACATTCCGGACTCGGCGTTCCTGGAACTGTTCGACTTCTTCGACGGTTGGCGTTGGCACCTCGACGAACGGCCCTCAGAGGTGGCGAACGAGATCAACCCCGACGTCCTGGGCTACATCTTCGAGCAGTACATCAACCAGAAGGACTACGGCGCCTACTACACCAAGCCCGACGTGACCGGCTACATGGCCACGTCCGCGATACTGCCCGCGCTGGCCGACCGCTTCGTTACCGCCGGACTCGATGACCCGGCCGCCCTTCTTGCCGCATCGCGCGCCGACTACATCCACGACATTCTCGGCCACGGCGCGGACAAGGACACCCCCCCCCCGCGCGCGGATCGTGGCCGTGGCAATGGCACAGCGGCGACCCTGCCGAATACGTCGAGTTGCCGCCTCCGAACGACGACGTGGCATTGCCGGGGGAGCGCTGGTGCGACGTGGTGCACCGCCGCGAGCGCTACGCCCGCCTGCTCGACATGCTGTCGGACAGCGAGCGCCGCTGGAGCATCGATGACGCCATCACGGAGAACCTCGACCTTCCGGGACTGCTGAGCGACTATCTCAGCCAACTCCGCGACGCCGGGGAGTGCCAACGCGCCTTCGAGGTTCTGTCCTCGCTGACGGTGTGCGACCCGACCGTCGGCTCGGGGGCATTCCTGTTCGCCGCGCTCGACGTGCTCGAACCGCTTTACGGAACGCTGCTCGCCCGCGCCGAAGAACTCGACGCCAGAGGCCAACCGGCACCGGACTTCTACGCCGAGGCGCGCCGACATCCCAACGAGCAGTACTGGGCGCTCAAGACCGTCTGCCTGCACAGCCTGTATGGGGTCGACATCATGGCCGAGGCGCCGGAGGTGGCGAAGCTGCGCCTCTTCCTGAAGCTCACCGCGCAGATCGACCGGGTCGAGGACCTCGAACCCCTACCCGACCTGGACTTCAACATCAAGTGCGGCAACCTGCTGGTGGGGGTGCGCGACGGCGGCGACGCTGCCAAGCGGATCGCCCCCACTCGCGCCGACGGGCAACTCAGTCTCGACTCGGTGGGCCGCATCGGGGCGATCAGCGCTGTGGCCACCGAGATGGCCGACGCCTACGACGCCTTCGTGGCGATCCAGGCCACTCACGATCACCGCGGCGTGGCCGCTGCCAAGAATGCCCTGCAGGCGCGCAGCCGGTCGCTCCGCGCCGACTGCGACGACCTCCTGCACGGCCTACGCGAGGAAACGGCCCCGCTCGACCAGTGGGTCGCCTCGCACCAGCCCTTCCACTGGTTCATCGAGTTCCCCAGCATCTGGCGCAACGGCGGCTTCGACGTGATCATCGGCAACCCGCCCTATATCAAAGCCAAGGACGTCACAGACTACCGCTGGGTCGGCTACGCGACCGCCAAGTGCCCGGACCTGTACGCAGTATGTGTAGAACGGGCCTCCACCCTACTGAACAACAACGGCCGCTTCGCGATGATTGTCATGCATTCACTCTGTTTCCACAAGGGTTTTGAGACGCTCCGCAATCATCTACAGATGCACTTCGAGGCATTGTGGATTTCGTCATTCAGTCGAGCATCTGACAGCCTGTTCTCTGGATCAGCCAAGGTTCGAAACAGTATCATATTCGCGAGCCAACTTGGCAAGAATGGTCTATTCACTACTCGATGTCACCGCTGGTTGGTAACATCTAGACCTCAGCTGTTCTCCGCAATCGAGTACGGCAAGCCCGCGAGAAGATTGTTGACATGTGGCAACGCTCCGAAATGGCCGTTCGGTGATGATCAGATTGTTCTCGCTACCTTTGCTACTCTTGCCAACTCCGC
Source organism: bacterium (assembly GCA_026713745.1). GTDB lineage: Bacteria > Actinomycetota > Acidimicrobiia > Acidimicrobiales > CATQHL01 > VXNF01. Next base: position 2,288 of record JAPONU010000173.1, on the reverse strand, counting down.
TGCCACTATTGAGGCGAGCACGGAACGGGAAGCGCGCTTCCAACTAGGATTCAAGACTACGGCTGGAGTTCAAACACTTGGTGTCTACATCTCTGAGCCGCCGACGGTGAACCCGGCTACCGGCGAGCCAGAAATCACAAGCTCTGAAAGCTCGGGCTGGTTTCGATTCAACGATGAAAGACACCGCGATATTGCCTTGATGTGTTTGGGGGGACGGTGGGGATACTTGTGGTGGCTAATGTTCGGCGACGAGTTCCATGTAACACGAGAAGTCCTAGCCGCGCTGCCGTGCGACATCACAAGGCTTATGACAGCAAATCCAGTATCTTCAAGCACCTCGAGCGACCTCGAAGTCGGGGACATAGGAGAGCGCATCATTAGCCTGTCTCAATCATTGCAATCTGAAATGGTCAATCATGTGGAGTACAACCTTCGGGGTAGTGGAAGTACAAGAGTTCTGGCAGGCAGATACAGGGTGTGGAAGTTGCGCCATCTGACCGACGAGGCTGACTGGCTGTTAGCGCAGGCGTGGGGTCTATCGCTGAAGGAGTTCGAGGCGGCCGGGAACCTGCGGGATCGGATGATCTTCGGCAACAAGGAGTAGGTGCCGTGCCGAAGATTCTGGACAACATCGGCGAGCGACTCGGCGACGAGCTGTTGAGGACACTCGAGTCGTCGCACAGCCTGGACACCGCGGTCGGCTATTTCAATCTGCGGGGCTGGCGTCTGATCGCCGCCGCGGTGGACGGTCTCGCGGGCCGTGAGGATGAGGCGCGGCCGGGGGCGCGGGTTCTGGTCGGCATCACCGAGGACCCCGGCGCGGAGATGCGTCGCCTGGCCGCCGGCCGGGTGCCGCAGCTGGTGGACCACCGGACCGCCAACGGGTTGAAGGATGCCGCGGTCGAGGATTTCCGGACCCAGCTGGAGGTGGGTGTGCCGACGGCGGCCGACGAGGCGGCCCTGCGGGCGTTGCAGCGGCAGATCGATGCGGGCGACGTGGAGGTGCGGCTGCACACGGCCCACCGGCTTCACGCCAAGCTCTATCTCTGCCATCGCGCCGACACCGCGGCGCCGCGCATCGGCTATGTCGGCTCGTCGAATCTCACCAGCGCCGGTCTGCGCGAGCAGGGCGAACTCAGCACCGACGTGGTCGACGGTGACGCCACCTCCAAGTTGGCAGCGTGGTTCGAGGCTCGCTGGAACGACCCGCTGAGCATCCCGGTGCACGTGGCGGTCAGCGAGGCGATCTCCGGATCGTGGGCCTCGGAGACCCAACTCGACCCGTACCTCGTCTACCTCAAGATGGCGTACCACCTGTCGAAGGAGGCCCGCGAGGGGTTGGTGCAGTTCGGGTTGCCCGCCTCGTTGGAGGCCGAACTGCTGGCGTTCCAAGCGGCCGCGGTGAAGATCTCGGCCCGGATCGTGATGGGCAAGGGCGGAGCGATGGTCGGCGACGTGGTCGGCCTCGGCAAGACACTTGTGGGCACCGCCGTGGCGCGGCTCCTGCAGGAGGAGCACGGCTTCGAGACCCTCGTGGCGTGCCCCAAGAACCTCGTGGGTATGTGGCAGGACTACCTGCACCGCTACGAGGTGAGGGGCCGGGCGGTGTCGCTGTCGATGGTGCACCGCGAACTCCCCGACGCCCGGCGCCACCGCCTCGTCATCATCGACGAGGCACACAACCTGCGCAACGAACGCCGCCGGGACCACAAGGCGCTCCGGGCGTACATCAGCGACAACGACTCTCGGGTGCTGCTGCTCTCCGCGACGCCGTACAACAAAGGCCTCGGCGACCTCGCCGCGCAGCTGGCGCTGTTCCTCGACCCACATGACGACCTGGGTCTGCGGCCGGAGAGGGCGATCGCTGCACACCCCAAGGGTGCCGGCGGGTACCAGTACGACTGCGCCGGGGCGTCACTTGCGAGCCTCGCCGCGTTCAAACGGTCCGAGGACGTGGCCGACTGGCAGGCCCTGCTCTCACAGTTCCTGGTGCGGCGCACCCGCGGCTTCATCGAGGAGCACTACACGCACACCGACGAGTCGGACCGCCGCTACCTGACCTTCGGCAGCGGCGAGCGCTTCTACTTCCCCCGACGCCGACCCGTCCCCGTGGAGGTCGATCTTCCGCCCGGCGACGCGGCAGCGACGATGGCGTCGGATCGCACCCTGGACGTCATCGGAGACCTGTACCTGCCGCGCTACCAACTCGGCGACTACCTGCGCCACGGCTTCGAGGCCGACGACGCCAACGAACGTGCCCTGCTGGACGACCTGGCGAACGCCGCCCG
>JAPONU010000172.1 GCA_026713745.1 bacterium | reverse complement strand
GGGAGCCCCGCACCGGTCGTCCATCCACAAGGACATCACCGCCCTGCTCCGCACGTACGCACCACAGGAGCGATCGAACCGCCGGAGCATCGACGATGTCCTTGATTGCCCGCTGCGGGATCTGAACCTCATCGGCCGTTCCGTGGCGACGGATCGGTTCCGGTTCACGGTGGGGGCCAAGGCGTCGCTGCCTCCCGAGGTGGCGGCCTATGCCACTCTCGACTGGGTCGCCCGCCGTGGAACCGGCGGCAACACGGTCACGCTGAGTCGTCTGGCGCATGAGCCGGGGTCGGTCGGCCGCACCTTCAAGCTGGATGAGTCCGAACTGCTGGCAACCCTCGAACCCGCGGTCGAGAACTGCGAACTACTGGGGCTCGCGTCGCCCACCGGGGCGGTGCAACTCTCCTGGTCCGAGCCGCCCTCGATGGTCGCGGTCCGCCTCCTCAACAACTACTTCGGCACCGATGCATCCGACGACGGTGCGCTGCGAGCCGGCTACGAGGGCGACCGGCCGATCGCTGATGACCTGCTGGAGGAACTCGGCCTCGGCCGCAATCCCGACGACCGCTTGCGCCGTCTCCATCAGCGAGACATCGACAGTGGCGATATGACCTCGGTCGCGGGCCCTGCGACAGCGGTTGCGCACTGATGACGCTGCTGGCCGACACCATCGCTGTTGCGCCCCGCTTCGCGCGCTCGGCGAACCTGGAGCGTGACGCGACCCGCCTCGAGCCGCTGCAGGGTTACGTGGTCACAGCTCGGGCTCTCGACGTTGCCGAACGCGTCGCTGCCACCGCGGCAGATGGCGGAGCGGGCGGCGCCTGGTCGCTCACCGGGCCGTACGGCTCAGGAAAGTCGTCGCTCGGTCTGCTGGTCGACGCAGCCTTCGGCCCGCCGGGCGACGCGCGCCGGATGGCCGAGCAGCTCATCGGCGACGCCTCCGACTCGGTGGGCCGGCTCGTGCGGGAGGCCCACGAGCGTCACGGAACCGGCGCGAGCGGCTTCCACCGCGGCCTGGTGACCGCGCGACGCGAGTCGCTCAGCCGCACAGTGCTGCGCGCGCTCAATTCGGCCGTTTGTCGCGCGTACGGCGACCCCCCCCCCCGCGGAATGCTTCGCTGCAACTGACAGCCTGACCGCGGCGCTCGACGACGCTGCATCCGACGATCCCCGCAGAGCCGGCCCGTCGGCTACATCGCTCATCGAGATCGCCCGCTGCCTGGCCGGCGACCGACCGCTCCTCCTGATTCTCGACGAGTTCGGCAAGAACCTCGAGGCCGCCCGCGACGGCGCCGACAACGACCCCTACCTCCTGCAGCAACTCGCCGAGGCCGGGCAGGGGTCCGGGCTGCCGATCTTCCTGCTGACGCTGCAGCATCTCTCGTTCGAGGATCATCTCGCCGGTGCCGACAGCCCCCGGCGACGGGAGTGGGCGAAGGTGCAGGGACGCTTCGAGGACATCGCCTATGTCGAGTCGGCGGCGCAGACCCGAGCGTTGATCGGAACGGCCTTCGAGGTTCACGACGCCTCGCTCCGGGATCGGATCGCCCGCTGGGCACGCCGCGAGGCCACCGAGATGCGCCGCCTGGGCGTCGCCGAGATGGCCGATCCCGACACCGTGGCGTCGTGCTACCCACTCCACCCGTTGTCCGCTGCGGTCCTGCCCGAACTGTGCGGTCGCTACGGCCAGCACGAACGCACCTTGTTCGCGTTCCTGACCGGGGCGGATGCGGCGAGCGCGGTGTCGTTCCTGCGCAAGACCACGCTGGCGGAGCGCGGGCCGCTGCCCTCGCTGGGACTCGACGCCGTCTACGACTACTTCGTGGCCGCCGGGGGCAGCAGCGCAGCCGCAGTCGGGCGGTCGAGCCGATGGGCGGAGATCGCCACCCGGCTGCGTGACACCCACGGCCTCACCGAGCGTCAAGAGTGCATGGCCAAGTCGGTCGCCGTCCTGAACCTGGTGTCGGCCACCGGCTCGATACGGGCCTCGGGGGCGATGCTGGCCCGCACCGGGCCCGGCGCCGCCGGAACCCTCGGCGAGTTGGAAGCCGCCGGAGTCCTGATCTACCGCCGGTTCGCCGACGAGTACCGCGTGTGGCAGGGCAGCGACGTGGACATCGAGCGCCTACTCGACGGCGCCGCGAGACAGGTGGCCACCCGATCGCTGACCGGCGTGCTGTCGGGGATCGATCCCCTCCCGGCGCAGGTGGCGGCACGCCACAGCGCCGAGCACGGCACGCTGCGTGTGTTCTCGCGCCGCTACGTCGACAGCACCGAAGCGGTGGAGCCGCCGACCGCCTCATCGCCGTACGACGGAGAGGTCCTCGTCGTCGTCGGGAAGGACCGGGGCCTGCCCACGACGACGCCGAGCGGGAGTCCGACATCGGGCGCCAAGCCCGTCGTGGCGGCAATCCCCGACGATGTCGGCCCCCTCGACGCGGCGGCCCGAGAGGTCGCCAACGTCACCGCGGCGCTGGGGGATCCCTCGGTCGCCGAGGACTGGGTTGCCCGGCGCGAACTGGGTGAACGGCTGGCGCTGGCGCAGTCCACGCTGGAGAGCGTCCGCAGCACTGCTCTCGGGGCCACGGCGTGCCGGTGGGTGCTGTTGGACGAGGGCGGCGACAGCGAACTCCCCGCCGGGCGCGGCAGCGCGGCACTCTCTGCGGCTGCTGATCTGGCGTACACGTCCACCCCGCCGGTTCGCAACGAGATGCTCAACCGTTCCGCGCTCACGTCGCAGGGGGCCAAGGCGCGGCGCGAGTTGCTGACGGCCATGATCGAGCACGGATCCGACCGCGACCTGGGGTTGTCGGGATTCGGCCCCGAGGTCGCCATGTACCGGGCGTTCCTGGCGCGAACCGGGCTGCACGTCCCCGACTCCCGCGGCGACATGGGCTTCTGCGCACCGTCCGACCCGCAGCTGCGGCCGGCCTGGGACGCCTTCGCGGCACAACTCGACCGGGCCAAGCGGCGACGCGTCAACCTCGACGATGTTGTTGCCGCGTTGAGGTCGCCTCCGATCGGCATGAAGGCCGGCCCGGTGGCGGTCTTCGTCACCGCGGGCCTGCTGGCGCGCGCCGACGATGTCGCACTGTACGAGCATGGAACCTTCAAGCCGCTGCTCACCGCGGAGGTGTCGGAGCGGATGGTCCGCAACCCGGGCCACTTCGATCTCAAGTGTTTCGCGAACACCACCGGCGCCCGTCGTCAGGTCATCGAGAGGCTCGCTACACGACTCGGAGTCAAGCCGCTGCGGGCGCGGCGGCGCGTCGCCAACGTTGTCGCCGTTGTGAGCCATCTCGTGGCCCGCGTCCGGCGCCTCGACAACTTCACGCGCCGCACCGGCAGCCTGGCGGGGACCACCGCGGCTGTGCGCGACGCCCTGCTGGAGGCAACCGAACCGGACGATCTGCTGTTCCACTCCCTGCCGTCGATTCTCGACTGTCCCGAGGTCGCTCCCGACGCCCGCACGTATCCACACGCCGACGCCCTCGCCGAAGCGCTCGGCGACGCGGTCGACGAACTCGAGGCGTGCCTCGGCGGTCTGCTCGCCGACCTGCAACACCTGCTACTCACGTCGAGCGGCGAGACCTCGCGGAAGGCCGTATCCGGGCAGGCTGCCGCGCTCGAAGGCGAGGTGCTCGACAGTGAGGTTCGAGCCTTCGTGGGCGCTCTGGCCAACGACGCCGCCGAAGAGGATGCCGAGTGGATTTCCGCCATCGCCACGGTGGTGGCCCGCAAGGCGCCCGCCGAATGGCGCGACGACGACCGGGAGCGGTTCCGCCAGGAACTCCCGCAACGGCTCGCCGCGTTCGGGCGCCTCGTCGCTCTGCACGCCGAGCGCCGGGCCGACGGGGGCGGCCCCTTCGACGCCCTGCGGGTCACCGTCACCCGAGCCGACGGCGGTGAGTACGTCCGCCTCGTCGGTGTGGAGCAGCGACAGCGAGCCGAACTCGACGCCATGCTCGACGACACGCTCGCCCGGCTGGCCACCCTCACGGGGTCCACGCAGCGGGCCGGCCACACGATGCTCGCGCTCCTCGGCGAGCGGTTCCTGGCAGAAACACCCGTCACGACGTTTTCGGCGGGCGACGCCACTGCCGGCGGTCCGGGCCGATCCACCGGGGTCGGTGCCGTCGCCGCCGGGCCGCCCCGATCCGCCACAAGCCGCGCTCCCACCGACCACGCCCCAGGCACGGCAGGCACGGCAGCCGCAGTCGCCACGAGACCCAGTGCTGCCAGCGGAGGGGAACGCCGTGACTGACCTCGCGGGTGCCGACGCCCGCCCCGTCCGCCACATCTGCGGCATCTCCGGTGGCAAGGACTCCAGCGCCCTGGCGCTGTACATGCGCAAGCGAGTCCCGGGCATGGAGTACTTCTT
>JAPONU010000171.1 GCA_026713745.1 bacterium | reverse complement strand
ACGGGGAACGTCTCGAAGCGTTGGAAGTCGGCCAGCGCGGCCTCCAGGACGAGTTGCACTATGTCAAGGTCCGCGTTGACGCCATCGCGGACCACTTCGGGATCGCCTGACAGTCAAGAGGCCTGTCCAGCCGAAATGCGAAGCGCAGGCGGTGGCGTCTGCGCCCCGGGAGTGCTCGTTGGGGTGCTGCTCGGCCGATAATGGGGGTGTGCGTGCGCTGATCTCGGTCTCGGACCGTTCGGGAGCTGTGGAGTTGGCCACTCGGCTGGTCGCTCTTGGCTGGGAGATCATCTCCAGCGGGGGGACGGCCGGGGCGCTGCGGGACGGCGGCGTGGACGTGACCGAGGTGGCCGACGTGACCGGTGTGCCGGAGATGCTGGACGGGCGGGTGAAGACCATCCACCCGGTGGTGCACGGCGGCATCCTGGCCGACCGCTCCAAGCCGGAGCACCTGGCCGACCTCGCCGCGGCCGGTGGCGCGCCCATCGACCTGGTGGTCTGCAACCTGTACCCGTTCGCCTCGGCGCCCTCGGTCGAGATGATCGACATCGGCGGCCCCGCCATGCTGCGGGCCGCCGCCAAGAACCACGCCCACGTGGGTGTCGTCGTGGACCCCGTTGACTACGGCGCCGTGCTCGAGGAGCTGGAGTCGACCGGCGCCCTCAGCGACGCGCTGCGCCGCCGCCTGGCGCGCAAGGCCTTCGCCCACTGCTCGGACTATGACTCCACGGTCGTGGCCTGGCTGGACGCCGGCGCCCCCGAACACGCCGCAGGAGAGACCTCCAGCGAGCTGTCCTCAGGAACCTCCGTGCCCGGGCCGGCCGTTGCCCCCGCGCCGGGCCCCCTGGACGAAGCCGCGCGCGAGGCGCTGCCGCCCTCGCTGGTCCTGCGGCTGCAGCGTGCCGAAGTACTGCGCTACGGGGAGAACCCGGGCCAGCAGGGCGCTCGCTACCGCACCGACGATGCGGCGAGTTGGTGGGACGGGGTCAACCAGCTCGGTGGCAAGCAGATGTCGTACCTCAACGTCTACGACGCCGACGCGGCCTGGCGCCTGGTGCACGCCCTCGGCCCCGACCCATCTGTCGTTGTGGTGAAGCACGCCAACCCCTGCGGGGCCGCCGCTCACGTCGACCTCGCCGAGGCCTACCGCCGGGCACACGCCTGCGACCCTGTCTCGGCGTTCGGCGCTGTCGTGGCGCTCAACCGGCTGGTCACAGCCGAGGTAGCGGACTCGCTGGCTGACGTGTTCACCGAGGTGGTTGTGGCCCCTGGCTACGACGCCGACGCTCTCGAGCGGCTGAAGGCCAAGCGAAACCTGCGCATCCTGCAGGCAGCTGCTCCGGAGGTGCCGGGGCTGCAACTGCGCTCGCTGGGCGACACCTTCCTGGTTCAGACAGCGCCCGGCGTCGCTGACACTGGCCCCGCTGGAGGTGATCCGCGGGAGTTCTCTTCCCGCGAGGCGGGCGATGGCGGGGTCGACCCGCTCGCTGACACTGGCCCCGCTGGAGGTGATCCGCGGGAGTTCCGTTCCCGCGAGGCGGGCGATGGCGGGGTCGACCCGCTCGACGACGTCACCGGCTGGGACGTGGTGACCGAGCGCCGACCCACCGACGAGGAATGGCGCGACCTTGCGTTCGCCTGGCGGGTCGTGGCCGCTGTGAGTTCCAACGCCATCGTCGTGGCGAAGGACCGCTGCGCCGTGGGCATCGGCGCCGGGCAGCAGAACCGCCGCGACGCGGGACGCATCGCCGCCGCCAAGGCCGGCGACCGCGGCCGGGGCGGCGCCTGCGCCAGCGACGCCTTCCTCCCGTTCGCCGACGGCCTCGACGGGGCGCTGAAGGCGGGCTGCACCGCCGTCGTCCAACCGGGGGGCTCGGTCCGCGACGCCGAGGTCGTCGAAGCCGCCAACCGCCACGGCATCGCCATGGTGTTCACCGGTCAACGCGCCTTCCGGCACTGACACCGCCGGCCTCGCCGCCATGCGGCGCCGACGCCGGCGACCAGTCACGGGATGCGCCGCACGCTCGGTCATCGCTCGGTCGCCGCGCCGCCATGCGGGTCCGGCGACTGAGCCTCCCGTCGGTCCGGCGAAGTCCGGAATCCATGGTCCAGCGGCGTGACGGACGCTGCCGGTTGAGCTCTCGCTCTCCCTGCCGCACCCGGGCCCCTGTCTCCTCTGGCAGACTGAAGGCATGGCGGAGAGCGTGCTTGGCGAAGAACTGCAGCCCTGCTCCTACGACCCGCTCACTGGGTGGTTCAGGGACGGCTGCTGCAACACCGACGCCGGTGACTTCGGTGTGCACACGGTGTGCGCCGTGCTGACCGCCGAGTTCCTGGAGTTCTCCGCCTCGGTCGGCAACGACCTGTCCACGCCCCGCCCCGAGTTCGGCTTCGAAGGGCTCCGGCCGGGCGACCGCTGGTGCCTCTGCGCCTCCCGCTGGGCCGAGGCGCTGGAAGCCGGCAAGGCGCCGCCGGTCGTCCTGGAGGCCACCCACGCCCGCACCCTGGAGTGGGTCAGCCGCAGCGAACTGGAAGCCCACCGCTTCGAACCCGCCGAGGGCACCGGCTGACTGTCCCGGACAATGCAGGAAGGATCGTCATGAGGTTTGCCCGACCGCCTTTGCTCGCCGTTCTGATTGCCGCCGTCCTGGCGTTGGCGGGCGCCGGCGCCGGTGCCCAGGACGAGCCGACACCCGAACTCATATCCGAGGAACCCACCGGAGAGGCGCCGCCGCGCAGCGACGAGGCGGCCTACACGCAGTGGTTCGTGCGCCAGGCCGTCGAGCGTTACGACGCCACCGGCCGTGACGCCACGCTCGAGTACTACAACGACCCGGCCAGTGTGGACGGGCAGTGGTACGTGTTCGTCGTGAACTCCGACGGCATCCTCATCGGGCACCCCACCCGGCCCGATCTCCGCGACACGTCCACGGCGGCGCGCCTCGACGTCTTCGGCAAGCCCTACGGCCAGGAGATCGTAGCCGCCACCGCCGACGGCCGCTGGGTCGACTACTACTTCGACCATCCCGACACCGGCCGGCCCGAGCAGAAGCACTCCTGGGTCGTCGCCCACGACGGGCTCTTCTTCGGATCGGGCTGGTACGACGTCGACGAGTCGGAGGCGCCACCGAAGATCGCCCGGCGCCCGTACGCCCGATACCTCGTGGCCGAGGCCATCGAGCGCTACGACACCGAGGGGCGTGAGTACACGCTCGACTACCACAACCTGCCCGAGGCCCTCGACGGCGAGTGGTACGTGTTCATCCTCGACGCCGACGGGACCCTGCTCTCCAACCCCAACCGCACCGACCTCGTCGGTACCGACCTCTCGAACATCACCGACGTCACCGGCAAGAACTACGGGCAGGAGCTCGTGGCGGCGACGGCCGGCGGGGTGTGGGTGGACTACTTCTTCACCCACCCCGAAACGCGCCAGGAGACCCAGAAGCACAGTTGGGTGGTTCGCCACGACGACCTGATCCTCGGCGTGGGTTGGCACGCCTCCGGCGAGGCGCCGCCGCAGACCGACGTGGCCGGCTACTCGCAGTACCTCGTCCACCAGGCCATCGAGCGCTACGTGGCTGAGGGCCGCGACGCCGTCGTCGAGTACTACAGCGACCCCGCCACCGTCGACGGGCAGTGGTACGTGGCCGTCGCCGACAGTGGCGGCACGATCATCGCCCACCCGCTCAACGAGGACCTCATCGGCGTCGACACAGCCACCCTCACCGATGTCAACGGCAAGGCGTTCGGCGCGGAGATGGTCGCTGCGACCACCAGCGGCGCCTGGGTGGACTTCTACAACCCCGACCCGACCGATGGCGAGACGAAGCGCAAGCACATGTGGGTGATCCGCTACGACGACCTCATGTTCGGCTCCGGCTGGTACACCGTCCCCGAGCCGCCCGCAGACAAGATGGCCGGAGAGATGGCCGACGAGACCGGTCCGGCCAAGGACACCGCCACCGGCTGACCGCGGCCCTCCGGGCGGTGGCCGCCGGTGGCCGTCGGCGGATCGTCTGGCGAAATCGCTCCGCCGATCACCCCCCCGGCGTCCCCCGCCCTCGCGGGTTCGTCGCGGTCCGAGGGCCGGAATCCAGTCGGCTGCGGTTGGGGCGCGGTCCGGCTAGTTGACGCTCAGGCGGAGTTCGGTGAGACCTCGGATGGCGAACGCTTGGTGGCGCGCCGGTTCTTCGGCCAACTCCATGTCGGGGAAGTAGCGGACGAGGTCGGCGAAGGCGACGGCCAACTCGGCGCGTGCCAGCGGCGCCCCGACACAGAAGTGGATGCCCCCACCGAAGCCGATGTGGGTGGGGTCGCCTCGACCCACATCGAGACGGTCGGGGGACTCGAACCGGCGGGGATCGCGCTGGGCCGACCCGAAGAGCATGACCACGTCGTCTCCGACGGCCATCGGCCGGCCCGCGATCTCGACGCCACCCTCGAGCACCCAGCGGTTGAAGTACTGCAGCGGGGAGTCGTAGCGCAGCAGCTCCTCGGTCGCCGTGGCCGCGTCCACGTCACCGCTGACCATCCGGCGCCACTGATCGCGGTACCGCAGCAGGGCGCGCGTCCCGTTGCCGAGGGTGTTGACGGTGGCCTCGTGGCCTGCTTCGAGCAGCACCATCGTCGTCGAGACGATCTCGTCGTTGCTGAGCCGGTCGCCGGCGTCGGAGGTCTCCACCAGCTTCGAGACCAGCGTGCCGTCGGGTGAGCGGCGCTTGTCCTCGATCAGCGCCTTCGTGTAGTCGATGAACTCGCGGGCAGCCGTCTCGGCCCGAACCTTCAATTCCTCCGGGACCGTGAACTCGTACATCTTGACGATGGCATGAGACCAGTCCAACAGGAGGTGCGTGTCACGGCGGGGGATGCCCAGAACCTCGCCGACCACCGCCACGGAGAAGAGTTGGGCGTAGTCGCTCAGCAGATCGAAGGTCCCCATCTCCCGGCACCGTTCCGCCAACTCACGGGACAGGTCGGCGATGCGCGGCTCGAGGGCCGTCACCGAGCGGGGAGTGAACACCTTCGAGACCAGACGCCGGATGCGGGTGTGGTCGGGAGGCTCGAGGCTCAGCAGTGACCACTTCTCGTGCTGGTTGAACGAGGCCCAGCGTGGGTCCGGTCCGGGTTGTCCCAGTTCCTCGTGGCTGTACAGGTGGTCGTAGACGCGGCCCAGCCGGCGGTCCCGCAGCGTCTCGTAGACGTCGTCGAACCGGGTGAGCATCCACTGACCCGTCCGGGGGTTGTGGAAGATCGGCGTCGCCTCCCGCAGCCGTCCCAGCGTGGGGTAGGGGTCGTCGATGAAGGCGGGATCGTAGAAGTCCAGCTCGTCGACCAGCCGCTCGACATCGCTCATCGTCCCACCCTACGCGCGGTACCACTGCCGCACATCGGCGGTCATACACGTGCCGCAGACCCGTCCCACCCTACGCGCGGTACCACTGCCGGCGCCTCCGGCGTGCGTCTCGGAGAGCGTCGACATCGACTCCTTTGCTGCGCCGCCCGATCCACTCCGCAGGCTCAGCCGGCGAGCGAGTCGAGGAGCGTCTGCTCGTCGCGGAGCCGGGCCTGGAACTCGGGGTCGCGTCGGCGTGCCGCCACGTGGGACGTGAGAGCACTCCGGATGACGTCGTCCACCCCGATGCCGTCGATGCGGGCGACCGCCTCGAGTTCCGGCGTGGCGTCCGCCGCGGCACCGTGCTCGCCGATGTCCGCGGTGCCAGGGCCGGGAAGGTGCCCTATGCGCACCCGGATCGAGTCGCGCACGAAATCGGAGATGCTCTCGCCCCGTGCTCCGGCGATGCTCTGCAGCATGTCCAGTTCGTCGTGCGGCATCCGGAACGACACCACGCTCGTCGTCGTCGGCCGGACGCGGACCGCAGCCGGCTCCTCGTCCCACTCGTCGGGATCATCTCGGCCGGCGTGGAGTTCCTCGATCCCAGTCCCACTCACCGATCCGTAGCATTGCACGCCCTTAGAACGTGCGCGGGGAGGTGACGGCCATCGACGGTCTTCCACTGTCGGTTCCTGTTGGAGGCCCGCCCGGCAGCTCAAACCACTTCGACAACCGAACACCAAGGACCTTGTTCGGGGCCTATCCGCTAGTGTCCTGTGTCGTTAGTCCGTTGGTGTGGGGGTTGGGTGTGGGATGCTGGTGGCGGCGAGTGGGCGGTGATCGGAGACGGTCATGGCCGATGTTAGTGATCCGCGGCGGCGCGGTCGGCGCGCGGTGACAGTTGAGCTCAGCGTTGCTGAGCGGGAGACGTTGGAGCGTTGGGCGCGGCGGCCGTCGTCGTCGCAGGCGTTGGCGTTGCGGTGTCGGATTGTGTTGGGCGCCGCGGGCGGGGAGGCGAACAAGGACATTGCGGGGCGTTTGGGGTGTTGTGCGGCGACGGTGTCGAAGTGGCGGGGCCGGTTCGCTGTGCGGCGCCTGGACGGGCTCGTCGATGAGCCGCGGCCGGGTCGGCCGCGCACGATCAGCGACGAGATGATCGAGGAGGTGCTCGTCAAGACCCTGGAGGAGGCTCCGGCGGGGGCGACGCACTGGTCGACGCGGTCGATGGCGGCGGCGATGGGCATGTCGCAGAAGGCGATCAGCCGGATCTGGCGGGCGTTCGGCCTGCAGCCGCACCGCCTCGGGAGTTTCAAGGTGTCCCCGGACCCGCAGTTCGTCGACAAGGTGCACGACGTGGTGGGCCTCTATTT
>JAPONU010000170.1 GCA_026713745.1 bacterium | reverse complement strand
GCGGACGAGCGGCGGCTCGCCAACCGGGTGCTGGGGCTCTTGCGGTTGGAACTGGGGCGCCCGCCGGTGAGCGAGGGCGGTCTGGCGCCGCTGTGGGTCGTGGACTTCCCGCTCTTCGAGGACATCGACGCCGACGGGAACCCGCAGGCCGCGCACCACCCGTTCACGATGCCGCACCCCGACGATCTGGACTACCTGGTGCGCGGCGGCGGCGAGTCGCTGCTGCGAGTGCGCTCACAGGCCTACGACCTGGTAATCAACGGTTGGGAGCTGGGCTCGGGGAGTGTCCGGATCCACGACGCCGCCATCCAGAAGCAGGTCTTCGCCGCCCTGGGCATCGACACCGATGAGGTGGAGCGTCGCTTCGGCTTCCTGCTGGAGGCGTTCGGCTACGGGGCGCCGCCCCACGCCGGGTTTGCCTTCGGGATCGACCGGCTCGCCGCGCTGCTGTCGGGGGAGGAGAACATCCGCGAGGTCATTGCCTTCCCGAAGACGCAGTCGGGAGCCGACCCGCTGACCGGCGCCCCCGGTCCGGTGCCCGAGCGCCATCTCGGCGAGCTGGGCCTGCGCCTGCGCCCCTCCTGAACCATTGGGGGGAGTCGATACGCGCTGTTCAGCAGTCCCGCTCCTGCCACCCGATCCGGTCGTTTGCGCGCTCGTTCAGGGCGTGGCCGTCGATACGCGCTGTTCAGCAGTCCCGCTCCCGACACCGGAGGCACGAACATGAGCGTCATTCTGGCGCCCGCCGGAATCCACTTCTCGACGGCCCGGCCTGCACGACCGCCGGCTATTCAGCAGACTCCTGGGTGATGGCCGACAGCCTCTTTGCCGACCGGGCCCGGCGCGACCTGAACCAGCGCCAGCCGCTGGCCGCCCGCCTGCGTCCCCGCACCCTGGACGCGATCGTGGGCCAGGACCACCTGCTGGGGCCGGGCGCCCCACTGCGCCTGCTGATCGAGGCGGACAGGGTGTCGTCGCTGGTGCTGTGGGGGCCGGCAGGAACCGGCAAGACCACCGTCGCCGAGGTCATCGCAGCCAGCACTGCCAAGGCGTTCGTGGCCCGGAGTGCTGTGTCGGCCACCGTCAAGGACGTGCGCGCCGAGTTGGCCGCGGCCGGCCGGCGACTCGGCGAGCAGGGCCAGGGCACCATCCTGTTCCTCGACGAGGTGCACCGTTTCAACAAGGCCCAGCAGGACGCCCTGCTGCCGGCGGTGGAGTCGGGACTGATCGTGCTGGTGGGGGCCACCACCGAGAACCCCTACTTCGAGGTGAACCCGCCGCTGCTGTCCCGCTCGGCGCTGTTCCGGCTGCATCCCCTAGACGATGACGCCCTGGGGGTGCTGCTGCAGAGGGGACTGGAGGAAACGGGCGCCACCGCGGACCCGGATGCTCTGGCGCACCTCGTGGCGCGAGCCGGCGGCGACGGTCGGGCCACCCTTGGTGCCCTGGAGGTGGCGGTGGCTCTCGCCGGCCAGCGCGGCGAGCCCCCCGAGGTGCGTCTCGCCGATGCCGAGGCTGCGGTGGATGCCGCCGCCATGGGCTACGGCGTCGACGATCACTACGACGTGGCCAGCGCGTTCATCAAGAGCATCCGCGGCTCGGACCCCGATGCCGGGCTCTACTGGCTGGCCCGGATGTTGGAGGCGGGCGAGGACCCCCGCTTCGTGGCCCGCCGCCTGGTGATCCTGGCGTCGGAGGACGTGGGGATGGCCGACCCGCAGGGGGTGCTGGTGGCCGACGCCGCTGCCCGGGCGGTGGAGTACGTGGGTCTGCCGGAAGCGTCGTTGAACCTGGCGCACGCGGTGGTGTACCTGGCCACCGCCCCGAAGTCCAACCGGGTCACAGTCGCCCTCGGCCGGGCCCGCGAGGAGGTCCGATCCCGGCGCGGCGAGGTTCCCCCGCATCTCCGCGATGC
>JAPONU010000169.1 GCA_026713745.1 bacterium | reverse complement strand
GAGCAGGGCCTCGACGGTGCGGGCGGCGCTCTAATCCAGCGCCGTGGCGACCTCGCCGAGGTGGCCGAGGCTCGGCGGCGTCTTGACGAGGCGGTCGAGACGCAACGCCGTGCCGACTCGATGCTGGAAGTCGCGGTCGCCGCTGCCCAGGGCGCGGCCGACCGCCTCGCCGGGCGGGCCCGGGCCCTGGCGAGGGCACGACAGGAATGGGTCGGGCAGGTCCGCCAGTGGGCGTCGCAGATGCGCCCGCTGCTGGCGGCCGCCGGGGTGGAGGCGCCGGCGTTGGCGGGCCTAGTCGGCGCCGAGACCCCGGTCGCCGCGGACCACGAGGACCTGCGGGACGGTTTGCTGGGTGCCGCCGGTGCCCTGGTCGCCGCCCGGGCGGACACCGTGGCCGCCCAGCGTCACCGGCTGGAGGGCGAGCGGGCCGCCGCCGCGGAGGCTCAGGCGGCCGTCGACGAGCTCGCCGCCCGGACCGAGCCCGATCCGCCCCGATTCGCCTGGCAGGCCGGCGCCGGCCACTGCCTCGCCGACCTGATGGACTTCGCCCCTGGGTTGGACGGCGCCCGGCGGGCGGGCTTGGAGGCCGCGCTGGAAGCCTCGGGCCTGCTGGCGGCCCGGCTCACCAACAGCGGCGGCGCCGAGTTGGCGAGCGGTGAGTTGGTCGCTGTCGCCGCCGGGGGAGTGTCGAGGCCGCTGAGCGACGTTCTCACCGTCACCGTGCCGGACCGGCTCATCGGGGTCGTGGACGCCGGCCTGGTCGGCAAGCTGCTCGACTCGATCTCCTCGGACCCCTCGACCGGTGCTGCCACCGCTGCGGGGACCGACGGCAGTTTCCGGGTCGGTGCGCTGGAGGGCCGGCACACCAAGGCGCACGCCGAATTCATCGGCGTCACCGCCCGGCGCGAGGCCCTCGACCGCGAGCGGCGGGCTGCTGGTGAGATGCTGGAGCGGGCTCTCACCGCCGTGGCCGCCACCGAGACCGAACTGGCCGCCCTGGAAGGCCTGCTCGCCGAGGCGCGCCGGCTGCAATCCGAACTCCCCGGAACCGGCGAGATCGCGGCCGCGGCAGGGGCCGTTGACGTGGCCACCGTCGCCGCGGAGGAGGCGGAGGCCGAGAAGCAGAAGGCCGCCGAGCAGGCCGAGAGCGCCGAGCGGGCTGCGGTGGCAGCGTCGGACGGGTTGCGGCGCCGGGCGGTGACGCTGAGCCTGCCGGCCGACGCCGAGGGGCTGGCCGCGTTCGGGGCCGACCTGGGCGAACTCGAATCGACTCTGGAGCGCTGCGGGTCCCGGGCCGCCACCACCGGGCGATCCGTCGAGGGCTGGTCGGCGGCGGTTGCCCGCTGGCGGACCGCCACCGAGGATCACCGCAACGAGAAGGCCGAGTTGGCCCGGATCTCCGGGGAGCACGACCGCCAGTACGAGCGGCTCGTCACCATCGAGCGGAGCATCGGCGAGGAGTACCAGAAGGTCGTGGCGCAGCGGGACCGGTGCCGGGCCGAACTCGAGGCCGCCGAGACCCGGCTGCCGAAGGTTCGCCGCGACCGCGACGCCGCTGTCGGGCGCCGGGCGCAGGCGGTGGCCGACGCCGAGGTGGCCTCCGAGAAGCGGGAGGAGGCCGAGCAGGCGTGCGAGGAGTTGCGCCTGTCGCTGGGACGGGTGCTGGCGACGCCGGGGCTGCTCGAAGCCGTGGCAGATCCCGGCGATGCGGGCCCCGGCGATGCAGATCCCGGCGATGCGGGCCCCGGCGATGCAGGCCCCGCTGAGCCGATCGTCTCGGTGAACAGCGGCTCGGAGGGGCTCCGCGGCCTGCTCGGCGGGATCCGCCAACTGCTGCCCACGGACCCCGCCGGTGGTGTCTCCGACGCCGGC
Source organism: bacterium (assembly GCA_026713745.1). Lineage (GTDB taxonomy): Bacteria > Actinomycetota > Acidimicrobiia > Acidimicrobiales > CATQHL01 > VXNF01. Next base: position 1,631 of record JAPONU010000169.1, on the reverse strand, counting down.
GCGGATGTCAACAGCGTGCACCAGTCGCTCCGGCAGCGCCGTGACACCCTCGGCGCCGGCTGGGACGCCGAGGCGCGCCAGGCGGATCCGTCGGACCCATCGCTGCCTCTCGTCGTGGAGGTCGCCGGGCCGCTGGGCCGGTTACCGCTGGCGGTGGCGGCGCGGGCGGTCGATGACCAACACCGCCAACTCGCCGGGCTGCTCGACCGCAAGCAGGCAGACGCCTTGCGCGAGCTGCTGCAAGGCCTGATCGCCACCGAGATCGCCGAGAAGCTGTACGGCGCCCGCGAGTTCGTGGACCTGATGAACGGGCGGCTCGCCAGCGTGGCGACGGCGCACGACGTGGGCGTGCGGTTGCGCTGGCGCCGCTCACCCGAACTCGACGCGCCCACCGCGCGCATGGTCGATCTGCTGGCCACCCGCCCCGACCTGCGCGTCGAAGAGGACGAGCAGGAACTGCGCTCGCTTCTCTCCCAGAGCCTCGAGGAAGCCCGGTCGTTGCAGCCCGACGTGCCCTACCGGCAACTCATCGCCGCCACTCTCGACTACAAGCAGTGGCACGAGATGGCGGTGATGGTGCAGCGCGGCGGAGCCCGCGAGGCGCGCCTCGGCCGCAGGACGCACCTGTCTGAGGGCGAGAAGAAGATCGTCACCTACCTCTCGCTGTTCGCGGCGGTCGCAGCCTCCCACGACGCCCTAGCCGCCCAGCAGCCGGGGCCCGGGCAGGACCGGCCGGGCATCGCCCGGTTCGTGCTCCTCGACGACGCCTTCGCCAAGGTCTCCGAGGACAACCACGCAGCGCTCTTCGGCCTGCTGGTGGACCTCGACCTGGACCTCATCGCCACGAGCGAGCGGCTCTGGGGCACCCACGCCGGCGTCCCGCAACTCGCCATCACCGAGGTCATCCGGGATGCGGAACTCAAGGCGATCCTGCTGGAGCACTACCACTGGGACGGCGCCACTCTGGCACGGCGGGAGGCGCCGTGAGCGGCGAGGAAAGCGGCGAGGCCTTGCTCGACCATACGGTCGACGGCAGCCCGGTCGGCGATGACCCCGTCGACGGCACAACTGACGGCGTCAACCCGATCGATGATGGTCAGCTCGTCGGCGGCGCCGTCAACGGCGGCCCAGTCGGCGGTGACGGCGAGCAGGGCCGGGCCAGGCAACTGTTCCGCTATCTCGGCGGCGAGGAGTGGCAGGAGTACCGGGCGATCCTCGGCGTGTTCGCCGGCACGTTCTTCGCCGAGTTCAGTGCTGAGGACGTGGCCGCCGATCCGGCAGTGGCCGGCTCCGGTGTGGATCCCGATGTGGTCGCCGGGCGGCTCGAGAGCCTGCGGCGCTGGGGCAACCTCACCGTGTCGTCGTCGATCGGCACGCCGGCGAGCCTCGAGGACTACTACCGCAGGCGCAACCGCTACCTCATCACCCGCGCCGGCCAGGAGGTCCACGAACTCGTCGAGGGTGTGCTGGCGGGAGTGGACGAGATCGGCGACGTGCAGGCCGGACGGCTGCGCGACCTGCACCGGTCACTCGGCGAGCTGGCGGAGCAACTGGAGGCCGCAGCGGGCGCCGAGGAACTCGCCGACCGGGTGCGGCGCATCTTCGACCTCCACGAGCGCTTCACGAGCGAG
>JAPONU010000168.1 GCA_026713745.1 bacterium | reverse complement strand
GGGCGCAGCAGGTCGTAGTACGGCCCGTCGAGAGGGATCTGCCCGCCGCTGGGCGACAGGTCGTCCGGGCTCACGAGGCCGTACGCAGCCCGGAGAAGCGGTTGAGCCGCAGCGAGTTCCCCAGCACGAACAGCGAGGATAGCCCCATGGCCGCGGCGGCGATCTCGGGTCGCAGCAGCCCCACCGCCGCCAGCGGGATGGCGGCGGTGTTGTAGACGAAGGCCCAGAACAGGTTGCCCCGGATGGTCCCGAGCGTGCGCCGGGCGAGGGTCAGAGCGTCCACCGCCAGCCGCAGATCGTCCCCCACGAGGGTCAGATCCGAGGCCTCGGCAGCCACGTCGGCGCCGGTGCCGATGGCTACGCCCACCTCGGCGGCGGCCAGGGCGGGGGCGTCGTTCACGCCGTCGCCCACCATTGCCACGCGCTGCCCGGCGGTTTGCAGGCGCTCGATCTCGGCCACCTTGCCGGCGGGCGTCAATTCGGCGAGGGTGCGATCGATCCCCACCTGCCGCCCGACCTGCTCCGCGGCCGCTCTGTTGTCGCCGCTCAGAAGCACGACCTCGATGCCGGCTCGCTTCCAGTCGGCCACCGCCGCGGCGCTCGACGGCTTGACGCGATCCGCCAGCGCGAGGAAACCCCACGCCGATCCGTTGCTGCCCACGAACACGAGCGTGTGCCCCGCGGCGGCGTGGTCGGCTGCGGCCCGCTCCAGTGTTGGCGGTACCTGCTCGAAGAGTTGGGCGCGCCCAACCATGAGGCTGTCCTCGTCCGGGTCGCCGGCTGCGGGTTCCCGCTCGGCCGGCTCCGAGCCGGCGAGTGCGCCCGCCCGTACCAGCCGCCCCTGCACACCGAAGCCCGGAAGGTTGCGGAATTCCTCCACGGCGAACCCGTCCTCGGGGAGCCGCCTGCCGCCGGGCCCGGGATCTCCGGGCGGCCGGTCGGCTGCGGCTCGCACGATGGCTGCTGCGACGGGGTGCTCCGATCGGGCTTCCAGTGCTGCTGCCGTCGCCAGCAACTCGGCTGTGTCGATCCCTTCTGCGGTCTCGACGGCCACCACCTCGAGGCGCCCCTCGGTCACGGTTCCGGTCTTGTCGAGCGCCACCACGTCGAGGTGGCGCGCCGCCTCGAGGGCGTCGGGACCCCGGATGATCACACCCATGCGGGCACCTCGGCCGCTCCCGGCCATGAAGGCCGCCGGTGTGGCGAGGCCAAGGGCGCACGGGCAGGCCACGATCAGCACCGCCACAGCGGGGCTGATGGCGGCTCCGGCGGACTCCAGGAGCAGCCAGGCCACCAAGGTGGCGACGGCCACCACGACGACGGCGGGCACGAAGACCGCGGAGATCCGGTCGGCGAGGCGTTGGATGGGTGCCTTGCGCGACAGCGCCTCGCTCACCAACCGCACGACCTGGGCCAGGGTGCCGTCCGCTCCCACGCGGCGGGCCTCCACCACCAGGGATCCGTGCGTGTTGAGCGTCCCGCCGGTCACCTCGTCGCCGGGAGCGACTTCGTTCGGTACCGGCTCGCCGGTCACGATCGAGGTGTCGACCGCCGAGTGCCCCTCGGTCACGACGCCGTCGGCGGCGATTCGCTCACCGGGTCGTACCAGGAACCGCGTGCCGACCATCAACTGCGACGGCGGGATGTCACTGCCGTCGGGCAGGCGCACGGTGCCAGCGCTGAGGCCCACGAGCGCGCCGATGGCGTCGCCGGCTCGCCTCCGGGCACGCGTCTCGAGATGGCGACCGGCCAGCACGACCGCCACGATCACCGCCGCCGTGTCGAAGTAGACGTGCCCGTCCAGGCTGCCGATGGTGATGACCGCCGACCATCCCCAGGCCACGAGCGATCCAAGCGATACCAGCGTGTCCATGGTGGCGTGCCCCCGCCGCACCGCGCGCCAGCCGGGTCGGTGGAACACCATCCCGCTGGTCAGCACGACCGGCATCGTGAGTCCCAGCACGAGCCACTCCCAGCCCGTGAAGCGCAGCGCCGAGATGGACGAGAGCACCATCGAGGCCGCCGCCAGGACCAGTGTGGCCACCAGTGCCTTCCCGGAGGTCCCGGAAGGCTGCTCGCCCTCGAGGTGGAGTTCACCCGGCGTCGCCCGGTACCCCAGGCCAACGATGCGATCCAACAGGTCGCGTTCGCTCAGAAGATCCGGGTCGTAGGCCACGCTG
>JAPONU010000167.1 GCA_026713745.1 bacterium | reverse complement strand
GGCGGTGCTGACGACCTGTGGTTGAGGCGCCCGCCCCGCTGACTTGGCGGGACCTGGCCAGGATCGGGCCGGAGCGCCTCAAAAGTGCCAGCCGGCGCCGGGTGCAGGCCCTGGTCGATCTCGGTGTGAAGCATCTCGGGGACCTGCTCACCTACTACCCGCGGCGCTACCTGGATCGCAGCCGCCAGGCCACCGTGGGTGAGCTCCAGGTCGGCGAGGACGCCATGGTCCTGGCCACCGTCGAGAGGGTGAGGGCCATCCCGGGACGCAATCGGCGGGCGCGCGTCGAGGTGCTGGTGAGCGACCGCGAGGGCGCCCGGCTGAGCTGTGTCTTCTTCAACCAGCCGTGGCGCGCCAAGCAACTCCGCGAGGGCATGGGGGCGGTGCTGTACGGGCGCCTGGAGGTGTTCCGGGACGCGCTGCAGATGACGAACCCGGTGGTGGACCTGGTCGGTGACCGGACCGGGGCCATCTTCGCCGTCTATCCGCTCTCGGCCAAGGCGGCCATCGGCACCTGGGAGATCGCCGACATGGTCGCCGAGGCACTGCGACGCTGCGAGCGGCGCGGCATCGCCGATCCGGTGCCCCCCGAGGTGCTGGCGGACCACAGACTGTGCGGGCGCCACGAGGCGCTGCGCCTGATCCACAACCCGGAGTCCTTCGCGGATGTGACCCGGGGGCGAAACCGGCTGGTGTTCGACGAGTTGCTACGGATGCAGGTGGTGCTGGTCGACCGCAAGCGCCTGCGCCAACTTGCCGGCGAGGGCATCGCCCACGAGGCGGACCGGGCGCTGCTGGAGCGCTTCGGGCAGCGTCTGCCCTTCGCCCTGACCGCCGCCCAGAGCCGCACCGTGGATGAGATTCTGGCCGACCTGCGGCGGCCGTGGCCGATGCACCGGCTGCTGCAGGGCGAGGTGGGATCGGGCAAGACGGTGGTGGCGCTCATGGCGATGCTGGCGGTGGTCTGCGGCGGGCGCCAGGCGGCGTTGATGGCCCCCACCGAGGTGCTGGCCGAGCAGCACCACTTGGGCCTCAGCGAGCTGCTGGGGTCGCTGGACGGCGCCGGCGGCTTCGGGAGCGCCGGCGGGCGGCTGGCGCTGGGCGGCCTGCCGGCGGTCTCTCTGGAGTTGCTGACGGGTCGCACCCGTGCCTCGGGCCGCGATCGCATCCTGGCCGGCCTGGCGAACGGTGACGTGGACATGGTGGTGGGCACGCACGCCCTCATCAGCGAGGGTGTGGCCTTCGAGTCCCTGGGTCTGGCCGTGGTGGACGAGCAGCACCGTTTCGGCGTGGAGCAGCGCGCCGCCCTGGCGGCCCGCGGCGCCGGCGGCCACCTGCCGGACGTCCTGGTGATGACGGCCACGCCGATCCCCCGCACGGCCGCCATGACCGTCTACGGCGATCTGGACGTGTCGCGCCTCGACGAGTTGCCCGCCGGCCGGGCCGGTGTGCGCACCGAGGCCGTCATCGAGCCGCTCGAGAAGGGCGCCGTGTGGGAGCGCCTGCGCTCCGAGGTCGAGGCCGGGCGCCAGGCGTACGTGGTGTGCCCGCTGATCGAGGAGTCCGACAAGGTGGAGGCGGCCGCCGCGGAGGCGACCTACGAGGATCTGCGCACCGGCGATCTGGCCGGCCTGCGGGTCGGGCTGCTGCACGGGCGCCTGCCGGCGAGCGCCCGGGAACCCGTCATGGCCGCGTTCCGGCGCGGCGAACTCGACGTGCTGGTCGCCACGACGGTCATCGAGGTGGGTGTGGACGTGGCCAACGCCACCGTCATGGTCATCCTCGGCGCCGACCGCTTCGGCATCGCCCAACTCCACCAGCTGCGCGGCAGGGTGGGGCGCGGCTCGCAGCCGGGATGGTGCTTCCTGGTGAGTGAGGACCCGCCGCCGGCGGCGCAGTTGCGCCTGCAGGCGCTCGTCGACAGCACCGACGGGTTCGAGCTGTCCGAGACAGACCTGGACCTGCGCGGCGAGGGCACCCTCATGGACTCACGCCAGACCGGCCGCAGCGATCTGACGCTGGCGTCGCTGCGCCGGGACCGCGACTGGGTCCCGAAGGCCCGCCAAGCGGCCGAGGCGATCTGCGACGCCGGCGGACCCGGCGAGGTGCTCGCCGACGAGATCGCCCTGCTGCTGAGCGACGCCGACATCGACTATTTCGACAAGTCCTAGGCAGGATGGGGTGATGAGTAGCGAGCGGCGACCCAGCGAACTGGCCCGGCTCGAGGAGGTTCGCCGGGTCGGCAGCGAGCGGACCGCCGAGGTGGCCGGCATTCTGGCCGAGGCCTTCGCCGGGGACCCGCTTCAGGCCTGGCTGCTGGCGGACGTGGCGGCCGGCGAGCGTGCGGCCCGGCGGATCGCCTGGTGGAGCTTCATGGTCACCCACGCGCCGCCGGGCACCGAGGTGCACGTCACCGGCGACGGATCCGGCGCCGCCTGCTGGCACCCGCCCGGCGCCGGGCAACTGCCGGCGGAGTCCGTGGAGCGGTTCCGGGCCATGGTTCGCGATCTGGCGGGCGAACGCGCACCGGTGGTGCTCGCCGGCCTCGCCCGGATCGCTCGCCTGGCGCCGGCGGGGCCGCACTGGCACCTGGCGGCGGTCGGCGTGGTCCCCGACCGCCGGGGGGAGGGTCTCGGGGCCCGCCTGCTGGCCCCGATGCTGGCCCGCTGCGACCGGCTGGGACTGCCGGCCTACCTGGAGTCCTCCAACTCCCGCAACCTCGGCTTCTACGAACGCCTGGGTTTCGCCACCACCGGTGAGGTCCGCACCGTCGAGGGGCGGGTGACGCTGACGCTCATGTGGCGCCCGCCCGCCCCAGTCCGATGATCAGCCCAGTCCGATGATCAGCCCAGCCCGATGATCGGCCCAGCCCGATGATCGGCACAGTCCGATGACCCGCCCAGTCCGATGACCCGCATCATCGCCGGTGAGGCCGGAGGGCGCCGGCTGAAGGTCCCCCGCGGCGACAGGGTGCGGCCCACCACCGATCGGGTGCGCGAGTCCATGTTCGCCGCGCTCGGCAGCCTCACCGATCTGGGCGGGATCACGGTGCTCGACGCCTTCGCCGGCAGCGGCGCCCTGGGCCTCGAGGCCGTCTCGAGGGGTGCGGCCCATGCCACGTTCGTGGAGCGGCACCGGTCGACGGCGGCCATCCTGCGCGCCAACGTTGCGGCACTGGACTTCGGTGACCGCTGCCGCGTCGTGAGCGGGGACGTGTTGGGCTGGCTCGCCACGGCCGGCGAGTCCTTCGACGTGGCGTTCTGCGACCCGCCCTACGACTTTCCCGATCACGGCTGGGACCGGCTGCTGGGGCGGCTGAACGCCGGGATCCTCGTCGCCGAATCCGACCGGCCACCGCCGGCGCACCCCGACTGGATAGTCATCTCCGAGCGTCGCCGGGGGAGTACCGTTGTGCGAATGGCCAGACGTCGAACCGCCGGGGACCCCCGGACCGCGGCGGGACCACCGGGATGTGACTGACGTGGTCCGCGTGCTGTACCCGGGTTCGTTCGATCCCGTGCACAACGGTCACGTGGAGATCGTCGAGATGGCGGCGGATCTCTTCGACGAGGTGATCGTGGCGGCCATGCGCAACCCGCAGAAGGGAGAGACCCTCTTCCCCATGGGCCAGCGCGAAGCGATGCTGAACGAGACGTTCGAGCACCTGTCGAACGTGCGCACCACCATGTTCGGCGAATTGGTCGTGACCCTCGCCCGCCGGGAGGGAGCGGACTTCATCGTGAAGGGCCTGCGCGCGGTGTCGGACTTCGAGAGCGAGTTGCAGATGGCCCAGACCAACCGGAAGGTGGCCGGGGTGCAGACCGTGTTCCTGCCGTCCACGTCGGCCAGCTCGTTCATTGCGTCGAAGTACATCCGGGAGATCGCCCGCTTCGGCGGCAACGTGGAGTCGATGGTGCCGCCGCCGGTGGCGCGCCGTCTCGAGGAACGGCGGTCGGCCTCGTGAACCGCTACGACGATCCGCCGGCGCCCGGCGGCGAGGAGCCGTCCGAGCCGTCACCGGGGGAGTCCCCCGGCGGGTCCAATCCTTTCGACGCCCTCTCCGGTGGCGGTCCCGAGGTTGTCGAGGACGTCGAGGCGGCGCTCGTCGATCTGGAGCGATACGTCAGCGGGGCGCGCGCCTCGAGCCTCTCCTCGCAGATCCGCCTCGACCGCGACCATGTCCTGGAGTTGATCCGCGTCGCCCGTGCCCGGTTGCCGGTGGCGCTGCGCAGCGCCCGGTGGCTCATCAAGGAACGCAACGACTACCTGGCCCGCGCTCGCCGGGACGCCGAGGAGATCATCGACGAGGTGAAGGGCGAGGCGGCGCGCATGGTGCAGCGCACCGAGGTCGTCAAGCAGGCAGAGGTGCGGGCCCGCCGGATCATCGAGGCGGCCGAGGAGCAGGCGCGCCACCGCCGCCTCGAGCTCGAGGACTACTGCGACGAGCACCTTGGCCGCTTCGAGGAGACCATGGCGCGGGCGCTCGACAACGTGCGGGAGGGGCGCCGGCGGCTGCAGGGGGCGATCCCGCCCGCCGACCAACCGCCCGCCGAGGCGGCCGGGGACGCCGACGAGTCCGACCCGCTCTTCTTCAACCAAGACCTGGGGTGAGCGAGCCGCGCCCGGTGCTGGTCCCCGTTTCCGACCTGCTGGCCGCCCCGGGCCGGCGGCGGGAGCTGGAGGGTCGGCGGATCCTGGAGGACTTGGCGATCGGCGGCGGCGCCATCGCCGATGATGCCGTCGACGTGCGGCTCACCCTGGAGGCGCAGGCCGGGCGCATCATCTGCGCCGGTGAGGTGCGCGCCTGCTGGGAGCTCGAGTGCCGCCGTTGCCTGGGTCCTGTGCGCCTCCCGGTGGCGCCCGCCGTCACCGAGGTCTTCGAGTCGACTCCTGTCGAGGGCGACACGTTCCCCCTCGACGGCGAGGTCGTGGACCTGGCGCCGATGCTGCGCGAGGTCGTGCTGTTGACCCTGCCGCTCGCGCCGCTGTGCGGCGAGTCCTGCGGGGGGCCCACCGAGGGCTCGTACTACACGGCGCCACCCACCGAGGATCCGTCCGATCCCGGCGCCCGGCGCGATCCTCGCTGGGCTGCACTGGACGACTTCCAACCCTGAGGAACCGGCAGGGCAGGCCGCTACCGTCACTGTGTGGCCGTTCCCAAGAAGAAGACCTCCAAGTCCCGCTCCCGCAGCCGCCGCGCCGCCTCATGGCGCTTGCGATCGCCGTCCCGTTCGTCCTGCTCCCGTTGCGGGGCTGCCAAGCTGCCCCATCGTGTCTGCGGGCAGTGCGGCTGGTACCGCGACCGGCAGGCGGTCGAACTCGACTGACCCCTCTCGCCGGACCGTGAGTCGACCGGCCGGCGACGGGTCGCGCAACGCTCGGCTGGGTAGGTCGCTGTGAGTTCGCTGCCCGTCGCCGTCGACGCCATGGGGGGCGACAACGCACCCGAGGCGATCGTCGAGGGCGCCCGCATCGCGGCCGACGGGGGGCTCGGCGTGATGCTGGCGGGTCCTCCCGAACAACTCGCCCGCAGCGGCCTCGAGGTGATTCCGGCTCGGGAGGTCGTGGGCATGGACGCCGACCCCGGCACCAGCGTCCGCCGGCTCAAGGACTCCTCGGTGGTGCGGGCAGCGGAGGCCGTGCGCGACGGGCGGGCCTGCGCCATGGTCTCCGCCGGGAACACCGGCGCCGCCATGGCGAGCGCACTCCTGCGTTTCGGGCGGATCAAGGGCGTTGTGCGCCCGGCGGTGGCCATCCCGTTCCCGGTGCCCGGGCGGTCGACGCCCACCGTGGTTCTGGACTGCGGAGCGAACTCCGACTGCGTCGCCGCCTGGCTGGTGCAGTTCGCCCGCATGGGAGCGGTGTACAGCCGTGCCGGTTTCGGCGTGGAAGAGCCGCGGGTGGGGCTCCTGTCCATCGGCGAGGAGGCCGGCAAGGGTTCGGCGTTGGTCAAGGAGGTGTTCGCTCTCCTCGACACCGAGGGATGGCAGGAGCGCGCCGGTGCCCGCTTCGTGGGCAACGTGGAGGGCCGCGACCTGCTGCTGGACTGCGCGGATGTCATCGTGACCGACGGCTTCACCGGCAATGTGATGCTGAAGACCGCCGAGGGCGTGGCGAGCGTCATCGCCAAGGAGATCATCGCTCTGGCCGACAGCTCCCCCGAGGCGCGGGCGGGCGCCGAATTGTTCTTCCCCGCCCTCATGGGTCTGTACGAGACGTTCGACCCCGACAACACCGGCGGCGCGGTCCTGCTGGGTGTCCGGGGCGTGTGCACCATCTCGCACGGCTCCTCGAGCCCCAAGGCGATCGCCAGCGCCATCGGCGTGGCGCAGCAACTGGCGGCGGCGGGCATCGTCTCGCAGATCGCACGCGCGGTCACCGGGTAGAATCCGTTCCCCTTGCGGCGTGCCACCGGGCGCGCCGGGCGTCGAGAGGAGGCCGCAGCCGTGCCGGCGGAGACCCACGTTTCGCAGAGCCCGATGCCGAGGTCGGAGATCCTGGAGCTGATCAAGGGCCGGCTGGCCGACATTCTCGAGATCGAGCCGTCCGACATCGCCGAAGGTGATTCCTTCCTCGACGACCTCGACGCCGACTCGCTGGCGTTGATCGAGCTGGTCGAGGCGCTCGAGGAGGAGTTCGGCGAGCGCACGGTGGGGTTCCGCATCGACGACGAGGACCTGCAGGACCTGCGCACGGTCCGCGACGCCGTCGACTACGTCGAGGCGCGACTGGGCTGAGTGGCCACCGACGACCCCGACGAACTGGCGGAGCGCATCGGCTACCGGTTCGTTGACGAGACGCTGGAGGATCTGGCGCTGCGACACCGCTCGTGGGTGGCCGAGCAGCGCCCGACCGCCGGCAAGAAGCCCGCATCCAACGAGCGCCTCGAGTTGTTGGGCGACGCCGTGCTCGACGTGATCGTCTCCGAACACCTCTACGCCGCCTACCCCAACCTGGAAGTGGGCCAGCTCGCCAAGGCGCGGGCCTCGCTTGTCTCGGCGGACTGCCTCGCGGAGCTGGCCGGTGAGCTGCAACTCGGCGACGAACTGCTGATGGGGCGGGGGGAGGCGGCGGCCGGTGGCCGCCACAAGCGCTCCATCCTGGCCGATGCGGCCGAGGCCCTCATCGGCGCCGTGTATCTGGACGGCGGCTGGGAGCCGGCGCGCCGGATGGTGCTCTCGCTGCTCGCCGAACGCATCGAGGTGGTGGCGCGGGACCCGGGACGGGACGACTACAAGACCGTCCTGCAGGAACGGGTGGCGCACGCCGGGGGCGACGCGCCGTGCTACCGGCTCACCCACACCGGCCCCGACCACGAGCGCAACTGGCGGGCCGTCGTGCTGATCGCCGGCACCGAGCACGGCACCGGCGAGGGGCGCAGCAAGAAGCAGGCCGAACAGGCGGCCGCCCGTGCCGCGCTGGCCGTCCTGGCGAGCGCGGTATCGTCGGACCGGCCATCCCCGGACGCAACCGGCGCGGGCGCGAAGATGTCCGGTGAGGCTGCCCGGGCCGAGGACGACGCCGCAAGGACACCATGATCGAGTCACCCGAAATCGAGGTCGTGCGACGCGAGTTGGAGCGCGAGGTCCTGGACAGGCGGGTGAAGTCCGTGGAGGTGCTGTCGGAGGGTGTCACCCCGCACAGCGCCGAGGAACTGAACCAGCGCCTGGGGCGGGCGAAGATCATCGGGGAGATCACGCGCCAGGGCCTGCAGCTGCTCCTGTCCTTCGACAACGAGGAGGTGATGGGGATCACCCTCGGCGCCGGGGGCCATCTTCGCCGCCAACCCAACCGGGATCGTGTCGATCCCGCCACGCGCCTCGTCATCACGTTCACGCAGTTCGGGGGGCTGCGCCTGCTGGACTTCAAGGAAGGTGCCCGGATGCGGCTTCTGGATCCCGAGCAGATCTCCGAGCAGCAACCGACCGGTATCGACCCGCTCGTGACGTCGCTCTCGTGGACCGACTTCTCCAGCCTGCTGGCGGCGCCGCCCCGCCCGATGTACCTGAAGGCCTTCCTGACCAACGCCGGCATGATCGTCGGCGTCGGCGACATGTACGCGGACGAGATCCTCTTCAACGCCGGGTTGCGCCACGACCGGTTGACTGACTCGCTGGGCCGCCAGGAGATCCGCAGGCTGTGGCGCGCCATCGTCGAAGTCCTGCACGACGCTGTGAAGTACCGGGGCTCCACGCTGGAGGACAATCACTTCGTCTCGCCGTCCGGCGAGCCCGGCGCGTACCAGAACCATCACAACGTCTACCGCCGCCAGGGCCGGCTGAGCCCGCGCTCGCGCCGGCCCATCGTGCGGATCAAGTACCGGGGGCGCTGGACCTACTACTGCGAGCAGTCACAGGTCTAGCGGTGTTCCTACAGGCCCTCACGCTGAAGGGCTTCAAGTCCTTCGCCGAGACCACCACGATCGGCTTCGCGCCCGGTCTGTCGGTGATCGTGGGGCCGAACGGCAGCGGCAAGTCCAACATCGTGGACGCCATCAGCTGGGTTCTCGGCTCGCAGTCGCCCACCGCGCTGCGCTCCCAGCAGATGGACGACGTGATCTTCGCGGGCAATCCCGGTCAGCCGGCGCTGGGGCGGGCGGAGGGCACCCTCACTTTCGACAACGCCGACCGCCGCCTGCCGCTCGACCTCGACGAGGTCGCCATCAGCCGCACGCTGTTCCGCAGCGGTGACAGCGGCTATGCCGTGAACGCCACCGGGGCCCGACTCATCGACATCTCCGAGTTGCTCTCCGCCGCCGGTGTCGGGCGCCACCGCCATGTCATCGTCAGCCAGGGGCACATCGACGCCGTGCTCCGGGCCAAGCCGGCCGAGCGGCGCGCCATCCTCGAGGAGGCCGCCGGTGTGTCCGCCTACCGGCTGCGCAAGGAGAAGGCGCTGCGTCGATTGACCGACACCGAGGCGAACCTGGCGCGCCTGGGCGACCAGCTGGCCGAGGTCCGCCGGACGCTGCGGCCCCTCGAGCAGCAGGCGTCGGTGGCGCGGCGTCACGGTGCGCTGGCTGCGGAGCTGGCCGCGCTGCAGATCCACCGGCTCGGAGCCGAACTCACCGACCTGCGGGCGCGCCGGCGGGCGGCGGCGACCCAGCGTCGGGACCTCGCCGACCGCCGCGCCGCGGACTCCCGGCAGGTGGCAGCCCTCGACGAGCGCATCGCCCAAGCCGAGACGCGCCTGTCGGCCCCGGGTCACGTGGCCCTGGCCCGCTCCAGCGAACGCCTCGCCGCTCTGGAGGAGCTCCTCCAGCAGGCGCAGCGGGCGATCGCCGGCCGCCGGGCGGACTACGAGCGGCGCCGCGGGGGCTGGATGGCCGGCGATCTGCTGGCCTCCCTGTCCGAGGAGTCCGCCCGCATCGAGGTTGCACTGGACGAACTCGAGGGCGCCGAGGCAGAACTCGCTGCCGACCGGTGCCGTGTCGAGGCCGCCGAAGAAGTGCTCGCAGCCGACACGCAGGCGGCCCGTGCGGTGGCCTCCGGCGACCACGCCTCGGCCGCCCAGCTGCGGGGACGCCTGACGGCTCTCGGCGACGTCGCCGACCGGGCCGAGGCCGAGCTGGGCGAACTCACCGCGCGCGCCCGCCGGCTGGCCGAGCGCCGGGTGACCGCCGAGGAGTCCTCCCGCCGCGCCGAGGCGGAGCTGGCGGCGCGCCGTGAAACCGGGGAGGCCGCAGCCGGTGCGCTGGAGGCCGCCGAGGCGCGCCGTGCAGAGGCCGCCGCGGCGGAGACGGCTGCCCGGGAGGCGCAGGCCGGCGCGGCCGGCGAGCACAACCGGTGGCGAGCTCGCGTCGACGCGCTGGCCCTCGCGATGGGCGACGTGCGGGCACGCTCGGGCATGGAGGTCCTCGCGACCCGTTCCGGAGTGCTGGGCGCGCTCGGCGATCTGGTGGTGGTGGAGGAGGGCTGGGAGGCCGCGTTCGAGGCGGCAGCCGGAGACGCCATAGCGGCCGCCGTTCTGGACGGCCCAGCCGCAGCCCGACCGGCGCTCGAGGCGCTGGTGGCGGCGGAGACCGCCGGAGCAGTGCTGCCGACGCATGCCGCCGGCGCCGAGCCGCCTCCGGTGGGGCAGCCGCTGCGTCCCCACGTGCGAGGCCGCCAAAGGGGCACCGACGAGGTCCTCGACGGCCTCATCGGCGCGGTCGTCATGGTGCCGAACTGGCAGGAGGCCTGCGACGCCGTCGCCGAGCACCCCGGCGCCACGGTCGTCACCCCTGCCGGGGACTGCTTCTCACCGACCGGCTGGCGGGTGGGGGTCCACCGTTCCGGAGCCACCGGAGAGGCGCTGGCGGAGTCCCGGGAGCGCCTCGGGCGCGCCGAGTCGTCACTGGCCGAAGCCGACCGGGCGCTCGCTGAAGCGGTCGCGGCGGTCGCGGGGGCCGAGTCGGCACACGCCGGCGCCGGCGAGGCGTGCCGGGAAGCCGGACGGCGCCTGGCCGAGTCCGACCGGCGGGCCACCGAGGCCGGCCGCAACGCCGGCGTCGCAGCCGCCGACGACGCGGCAACCGTCGAGCGCTTGGCGGAGTTGACCGAGCGGTCCCGGGCGAACCGCCGCCTGGCCGACGAGGCGGCCGAGCAGTTGGAGGAGTTGCAGCAGTCGATCGAAGCGACCGAGGCGGTTGCCCGGGGGCAGGTGGCCGACCTGCAGCGGCGCCGCACCGACCTGGACCTCCAGCGGCGGTCTCTGGATGTGCGGTCCTCGGAGATCAGGGTGCGCCGCGCGGTCATGTCCGACCGCCGGGCCGAGATTCGAACCCGCCTGGAGGGTCACGAGGCCGCGGTCGCCTCCGCGGACGCCGACGCCCGGCGCGGCGCGGTCATGGCGTCGGTGGCGGCACGACTCGCCCAGATCGCGGACGAGTGCCGGAGCGGCCTGGAGCGGCTGCGGGCACGGCAACGCCGGCTGGCCGAGTCCGGCCGGCTCACGGCCGCGCAGCTCGACGGGGATCGCCGGAAGCGGGCGGAACTGGCCAACTCCAGCGCCGAAGTCGGCGAGCAGCTGCTCGCCGCCCAGCGTGCCGAGGACGAGCTCCGGGTGCGGATCGAGTCGGTCGCCGAGACGTTGTCAAGCCGGCACGACTGTGACGAGATCCGGGCCACCCGGACCGCTCAGCCGGAGCTCCCCGAGGGCGTGACCGCCCCCCAACGCATCCGCGAGCTGGAGCGCCTGTTGCGCGGCATCGGTCCGGTGAACCCCCTGGCCGTGCGCGAGTACGACATCCTGCGGGAGCGCCACGACCACCTTGCCGCACAGATCGACGATGTCCGCAGCGCCCGCCGCGACCTCACCAAGCTCGTGCGCAGCGTCGACGGCGAGATCCTGGAGGCGTTCTCCCGTTGCTACCAGGACGTGGCGGAGAATTTCGAGACGGTCTTCGGCGTGCTCTTCGACGGGGGTGCGGGCAGGCTGACCCTGACCGAGCCACACGATCCGCTCGGCTCGGGCGTGGAGATCGAGGCGCAGCCGGCGGGGAAGAGCCTGCGGCGCCTCGCCCTGCTGTCCGGCGGTGAGCGCTCGCTGGCGGCGCTGGCGTTCCTGTTCGCGGTGTTCCGGTCACAGGACTGCCCGTTCTACGTGCTGGACGAGGTGGACGCCGCCCTCGACGACGTCAACCTCCATCGCTTCCTGCGGCTGCTCGAGGACCTGGGCACGACTTCGCAACTCATCTTGATCACGCACCAGAAACCCACCATGGAGATCGCCGACAGCCTGTACGGCGTGACGATGCGGCCCGGTGGAACCAGCCGTGTGATCGCGGAGCGCCGCCGTTCGGGCCGTTCCCTGCAGGCTGCGGGCACGGGGGTCGCACCCGGCGACTGAGCAGTCACCGCGGCCGGCGGAAATGACGCACGGGTCGCCGGTTCGCTACCGTCTGTGGTGATGCGCGTGCTCGTGGTCGACGACGAAGAAGACCTGGTACGAGCGATCGCACGCGGCCTGCGCAGGGACGGCTACGCCGTTGACGAAGCCTTCGACGGGGCCGAGGCGCTGGCCAAGGCCTCGACGGTGGCCTACGACGTCATCTGCCTGGATCTGACCATGCCCGTCGTCGACGGCAGGGAGGTGTGCCGGCGCCTGCGCGATCCGTCCTGGAGCAGCCACCGCCCGCGCATCTTGATGCTCACGGCGCGCGACAGCCTCGAGGACCGTGTCGGGGGCCTCGACGACGGCGCCGACGACTACCTCGTGAAGCCGTTCGCCTTCGGCGAGTTGACGGCGCGGATCCGGGCGCTGCTGCGCCGCGACGCCGGGCGCCGCGGGTCTCGCCTCGCCGCCGGCGACATCGAGATGGATCTCAGCCGGCATGCCGTCAGGCGCCAGGGCCACGAGATCTCCCTGACGCCCAAGGAGTTCACCCTGCTGCGGTACTTCTGCAGCCGGCCCGGTGAGGTCATCTCGCAGGAGGAGTTGCTGGACCACGTCTGGGACGAGCACACCGACCCGTTCACGAACACGGTGCGGGTGACCGTCGGGACGTTGCGGCGCAAGCTCGGCCTGCCCGGCAGTCCGGCGCCGATCGAGACGATCGTGGGGACGGGCTACCGGCTGAACGCCCCGGCGGGCACGCAGAGCCCCGACGGGCCGACGGGACCGGAGGATCCGGTGTACGTGTTCGGCAACACCTCCCCGTCCACCTCTCCGACGTCGGCCCCCTATCCCTGATCCCGGGCCACTTCGGCGAACCTGTGGGAGGCTGAGCCCATGATCGGTGCCGGTTCCCGCGAACGATTCCTCCGGCCCCTCTACCGCTCGGTGGGGTCCATCCGCTTCCGCCTGGCGCTGGTGTACAGCCTGCTCCTGTTCTGCCTGGGCGCCATCGTCGTGGGGGGCATTTACTGGGGACTGGCCAGGAACCTCGACGAGTCGCCGCTCTCGCAGTCGCTCAGCCTGGATGGGTTGCACGCCGGCGGCGATGTCTCGTCCGCCGAGGAGCAGGCCGTCAGGGAGCTGCTGTTGGCCACCGAGATCGACGCCAACGAGCGGGCCATGCAGACGCTGCGGGACTACTCGCTCTTCGCTCTGGCGATCCTGTTCGGCGCCGGCATGATCGTCGGTTGGTCCCTGGCCGGTCACGTGCTGAAACCTGTGGGCCGCATCACGGCGGTGGCCCGGCGCATCAGCGCCACCGACCTCTCTCAGCGCATCGCCCTGGACGGTCCGCCCGACGAGTTGCGACGCCTCGCCGACACCTTCGACGACATGCTGGACCGTCTGGACCGTTCCTTCGACGCGCAGCGGGGTTTCGTGGAGGACGCCTCCCACGAGTTGCGCAACCCGCTGGCGGTTATCCGCAGCAACCTGGACACGACTCTGGCCGACCCCGATACCACCACCGGGGACTACCGCTTCGTGGCCGAGCAGGTGAGCCGGTCGGTGGAACGGATGTCGCGTGTCGTGGACGATCTGGTCACGTTCGCCCGCCACGAGACCCGCCCGCAGCATCTGGCGCTGGTGGACATCGGCGACCTGGCGCGACAAGGCATCGCGGAGTTCGGTGGCTACGCCGCCAACCACGACGTGCAGCTGACCTGTACGGCACCCGGCGGCCTGCTGGCCCTCGGCGACGCCGGCAGCCTGCGCCAGGCGCTGGCCAACCTGCTCTCCAACGCCCTACGGGTGGCGCCCCCGCAATCGGAGGTGCGCGTCACCGCCGGCGGCGAGGGCGCCTGGGTCTGGCTGGCGGTCACCGATGAGGGCGCCGGCATCCCCACCGCCGAGCAGGAACGCGTGTTCCAGCGATTCCAGCGGGGCAGGCAGGCTTCCGGCGAGGGGCGCGGTCTCGGCCTGGCGATCGTGCGCCAGATCGCCGAGTCTCATCGGGGTGAGGCGCGTCTGGTCTCCGCTGTCGGCGTCGGGTCCACCTTTACGATCCTGCTGCCGGCGACGGGAGCCGGCAGTCCGGGCGCCCGGATCAGGCGCAGCCGGCGCGCCACCGAGGGCGTGCCGATTGCTCTATGAGTTGACGGAGCCGGATGCGTCGCTCCGGCCCGCGACTCCAATAGCGTGGATGGTGCCCAGCGGACGACCGTGGCCCCGGAGACGGAGTTCACATGGCACCTGATCAGCCCACCCCGCCGGGGGACCCCGGCGAGGACCCCTTGGAGGATCCCTTCGAG
>JAPONU010000166.1 GCA_026713745.1 bacterium | reverse complement strand
GGGGTGCCGAGTTCGGCCACCTGCGACGACGTTGTCCTCACAACTGTGATAGCAATGAGGAATCGCATATGGCCTGATAGTGGTGCCCGGACTACAGGCTGTCGCTGCGGGCGCCTGCTTCAGTTGCGCTGTGGCGATTGACGGTGCCGTCACCTGCTTGGGTCCGGTGCAGGCGCTGCTGGGGATCCGGTGGCTGTGAGGGCCGGAGTGGTTCGCGTGAATGGGCGTGTCCCGCCACCGGCACCGGCGACGGACGAACCGCCCACGTCTGCGCGTAACCCAGCGAAGACCGATGAGAAGATCGCCGCAACACCCCAACAAGCGACGATGGTCTGAGCGGCCGGCAAGTTGTCGCGCAACGCCGACAGAACCGCCCGCATCTTCTCCTCGAGGGGGGCCTTGATCGGCTCGACCGTCGTGCGAAGTTGCTCCCGCACCGTCACAATCGGCGCCACCATCACCACCACATGGACCTGTGGACCCGACCACAGTCTCCGGACCACCGACGACGGCAGTGGCCCTGAACGCTTCTGCGTTCCGAACCCGGCGGGCGACGAGGAATGACACCCACCGCGACACGGCCCCGCCGCGGCATCTTGGGGTGGGCGCATTCTGCGGGACGGTGGGGTGGTCGCTCCGGGACCGCCGGCGGGTATGGCTCTGGCGGGGTCGGGCGTGTGGGCGATGCGGCGCGGCGGCGGGGTGGTTGGGGGCCCCTCGGCGGCGGTGTGTGCGCTGGCCGTTACAGCGGTGGCGTGCTCGAATGCCGAGCAACCGCCGACGTCTCCGCCCGGTGAGCCGGACGCGGCGCATGCGGAGCCCGACGCCGAGGGGCTGCCGGCACCACGCGCCGAGGCGGTCAAGGACGCGGCGCATGCGGAGCCCGACGCCAAGGGGTTGCCGTTGCGGCTCGCCGAGGCGGTCGAGGACGGGGCGGTGGCCTTGCGGGGGGATGGGCTGGGGGTGTCGCCGGGTGGGCGGTTCGCTGCGGTGTCGGTGGGTTCGGCCCATGTGTGCGCGTTGGGGTCCGATGGCGCGGTGGTGTGTTGGGGTCGTGACGATGCGGGCCAGGCGACGCCGCCGGGGGGAGTGTTCGCGGCCGTGTCGGCGGGTGGGGCGCATTCGTGTGGGATACGGGTCGGCGGGTCGGTGGTGTGTTGGGGGGACGACACGGCCGGCCGAGCCGACGCGCCGGTGGGCGTGTTCACGAGAATTGCCGCGGGCGATGCCCACACCTGCGGCGTTCGTGGTGATGGTTCGGTGGTCTGCTGGGGCGGCGCGATGGGCGGGTTCGACGGTCCCGGCGGGGATTTTGTGTCGTTGGCGGCGAGCCGCGAGGAGTCGTGCGGCGTCCGCGCCGGGGGTGTGTTGGTGTGCTGGGACGCCTCCGGCGTCGCCCTCGAGGCGCCCGACGGCGATTTTCGCAGTGTCAGCCGCGTGGGCGGTGGTTGGTGCGCGCTGCGCGCCGACGAGACGCCGATGTGCTGGGCCGCCGCCGGCAGCGGTGCGGGTCCCGGCGGGGATTTTGT
>JAPONU010000165.1 GCA_026713745.1 bacterium | reverse complement strand
GTTTGTTCCACCTCGCCGGCGTCTTCCATCTTGTGCAGGTGTCTGAGCGCTCCCTGCGGGGTCATGCCGAGCGCCTCCGCGAGTGTCCTGGTTGGTAGCGGGCCGTTGGTCAGCAACTCCCGGATGTGAGCGCGGGGATCGGTCGCTGCGCCGGTGCTGAGGAATGGCGGCTTGCTGTCGGTGGTCGGGACTCGGATGAGGGGACCGGGTTCGGATTCCTTGCCGGTGCGGTCGGGCAGTTGGCTGGACCGGGGGTCGGGGCCGGCGGCCTGGACGGTCATGGTGGTCTCGCTGATGCGGTCGACGAACTCAGGGGGTGCGAGGCCCGCGTTGTGGAGTTCGCGGGCGACGGCGACGAGTCCTGACCCGCGATTCTCGCAAACGGTCCGATTCGTGCGAGGGATCTCGACGTCCTCCAGGAGCTTGGCCAGGTGCGAGTTGCGGGACGACGTCAGCGGCTCGGTGAACAGGCGGGTGTGGTTGATGTCGCCGTGGAAGCCGCCGGGGCTTGTGACTCGGAGGCGGTCGGGGTAGGCCTCGATGCGCACTTGAGCGCCGTGCGCGAGCGGGTGGTAGTCGCGGTGCAGGAGGGCGTTGACGACAATCTCCCGCACGGCCTCGTCGGGATATTCCCAGACATCCTGGCGACCGTCGCCGGAGACGACCGCTCGGCGCGTGCTGTTGCGTCGCACGGCGGCCTGCGCTGCGGCGACCATCGAAGGGATCGGGCCGTCAATCGACTCGTTGTCGAGAAATCGGGTGCCGTCTTCGAGTGGCTCGCCGGTGGTGGTCGGGAACGCGACATAGGTGACGTTCAGTTGGGGCAGGAACTGCTGGGGGTAGCGCCCGAGCGACATCAAGCCGGCCAGGGTGACCGACGGCTCGGGTCCATCGCCGGTGAGGACGCGGAGCATGCGCAGGACGTCCTCATCGTCGGCGTTGGTGAGCGCTGGTCCCCGCCTCTGTCGGATGCGGGCGAGAAGGGAGGCGACGAGTTCGTCGTCCAAGTCGGTACGCCGCGCGCCGTCTACTGCTGCGGCGTCGTCGAGCGGCTGACCGCGGCCGGACACCAGGACATGGATCTCATAAGAACTCAGTCGGCGGTCACCGTCGTGGGTTCGGGTGAATGAGCCGCCCTCGAGTCCGCGCTTCTTCACGTAGCAGGGTTTACGTCCCGGGGGCAGTTCGTCGACAAGCGCCACGACGATCGGGTGGCCGTCGACGTGTGCGATGTCGATTTCGGGGCGGATCGGCGGTTCGAGGTCATCGGCGAAGGTCGAGGCGAGGTCTTTGGCCAACTTGGCGGCGTCGATGCGCACGGGCTGGAAGTCGCTGTCACCAAGCCCCAAGAGCACGAGGCCTCCATGGGTGTTTGCGAAGGCGCACGCGGAGTTCTTGACCGACCGCGGCAGTCCCCCTTGTGCCGCTTTGATCTCGACGTTCTGAAGGTCGGTGCCGGCCTCGCGAACGCGCTTCACCGCATCGTCAACCCGAGGCTGGAGTTCGGAGGTCGAATGTTCGACGGGTCTTGCCGGAGGCATCTCGTCCATGGGCAAAACGTTAGCGAGTTGTGAGACTTGAAACTACGTTGTAAGTCTCACAACTCGGTTTCAAGCTAGGTCGCGGCGGACCTTGGGGTTGTGGCGCAGCGGACGGATCCAGTTCCGGCAGAGGTCCTCGAGAACCCGCTGCTTGGGCAGGGCGCCGAAGGTCGCGGGGAGATGGCGGATCCAGGGTGGGCGCAACAGTTGGGCGGTCAGGAAGGTGCCACCGGGCAGCGCCGCGGTGCGGCACAGCAGCCGGCCCGGCGTCCCGGGCGGGTATTCGTCGAAGGCCTCGCACGAGACCAGGACCAAGTTGGCGACACGATCGGGGCTGCCATGACGAGTTGCACACCGCCCCAGTCGTTGCAGGCGAGTGTGGCGTGGTGCAGGTCCAATCTGGTGGGGAACTCGGCGATCAGGGTGGCGAGCGCCGGCAGGGAGAGGTCGGCGTCGTCGGGCATCGGCGTGGTGTGCGCGCCGAACGGCAACTTCCGGACGATGCAGCGGTAGCGATCCCGCAGGCCCTCGATGACGGTGTCCCACAGGGAGCCACCCATCAACACCCCGTGCAGCAGCACCACCACCGGCCCGTCGCCCGGCTGCTGCCGGAGTACATGAGACCGGCAGCCGTGGGGCCCTCGAGGTGCATCTGTCGACCCCCTCGCCGCTGGCCCCAGCTGGCCTCGCAGCCTCGGATTATGAACTCCTCGAATAGTTGGCCGGTCGTCAGCTCGGCCGAGTCGTTAGCTGTGGCCTCTGGTAATGATCCTCAGGAACATCGCGAACTGTGCCAAGAGATCAGCATCACGCTCCCTTTCGGT
>JAPONU010000164.1 GCA_026713745.1 bacterium | reverse complement strand
GCTGGGGGGACGCCCAGACCGAACTGCACGCTCTGTCCGTCAAGGGGCGTTGGGCGGAGATGGCCGACGTGATCGACGACGAGATGCTTCACACCATCGCCGCGGTCGGGACGCCCGCAGAGGCCGCCGAGATCCTGGCGGAGCGTTACGGCGACCTGGTCGACCGGCTCACGCTGGTCACCACCCTGAACGACGTCCCGACAGGCGACGGTGACACGCCGCCCCCCGCGCAACCCTTGCTGGAGAGCCTGCGCGACATTCTCGACCTGCAACGGCACTGAGGGGAGCCGAACCGCCGGGACCGTGGCAATCTCCGCGACGGTGCTGGTTGTGGCGGCGGAGAGCCCCGGATCCCGTCAGACCACCAGGTTGACCAGCTTCGGGGGGCGGGCGATGACGCGGCGGGGGCTGCCGCCGTCGAGGTGGCGCTGAACCCGCGCTGAGGCGAGGGCGTGCTGCACGGCCTCGGACTCGTCGATGGCGGCGTCCACCTCGAGGCGATCGCGCACCTTGCCGTTCACCTGCACCACGAGGGTCACCCGTTCGGCGCGCAGCTTCGCCGGATCGGCGGTGGGCCAGGGCTCGGCGTGGATGTGGCGACCGTGACGGCGCTCCCACAGTTCGGCGGTGAGGTGGGGCACCATCGGGGCCATCACCAGCAGCAGGCGGTCCAGCGCGGTCTCGAGCACCTCGCCGTGCGGGCCCTCGGGTGCCTGCACGTAGCGGTAGAGATCGTTGGTGTACTCCATGCAGGCGGCCACCGCGGTGTTGTACGACCAGCGGTCGAAGTCGCGTGTGACCCGGTCGGTCAGCCGGTGCGCCCCGCGGTCGACTTCGAGGTCGGCGGCCGTCGGATCACCGGAGCGTGCCGGGGCGCCGGCGTGCGCCTCGCCGGTCACCAGGCGCCAGACGCGCCCCAGGAACTTGGCGCAGCCATCGATGCCGAAGTCCTCCCAGTCCACGTCGTCCTGTGGCGGCTTCACCTGCAGGTGCGCCAGGCGCAGGGCGTCGGCGCCCTGGCGGTCCAGGATCTTCTCGGGAGCCACGAGGTTCCCCCTGCTCTTGGACATCTTGGCGCCACCGAGGCGGATCATGCCCTGCGTGAACAGCCGGGCGAAGGGTTCGCTCAACCCCGGGGGAGCCACGCCGATGTCGGCCAGGGCCTTGGTGAAGAAACGGGCGTACATGAGGTGCAGGATGGCGTGCTCGATGCCGCCGATGTACTGGTCCACGGGCAGCCAGCGCGCCGCCGCCTCCCCGGCGAACGGCGCCTCGCTGTTGGTGGGGTCGGCGAAGCGCAGGAAGTACCACGACGAGTCCACGAACGTGTCCATGGTGTCGGTCTCCCGCCTCGCCGGACCCCCGCACGCCGGGCACGCAGTCCGCAGGAAACCCTCGTGCGCGTTGAGCGGTGACCGCCCGGTCGGCAGGAAGTCCACGTCGTCGGGCAACAGGATCGGCAGTTCCGACTCGGGAACGGGTTGGTAGCCGCACGTATCGCAGCAGACCATCGGGATCGGGCATCCCCAGAAGCGCTGGCGCGACAGCAGCCAGTCACGCAGCCGGAAGTTCACCTTGCGCCGCCCCAGGCCGGTGGATTCCACCCAGCCGGCGGCCCGCTCGATGGCGTCGGCAACACCGAGGCCGTCGAGCCAGTCGCTGTTGATCGAGGGTCCCTCGCCCGTGTAGGCCTCGCCGTCCCAACCGTCGGGCGGCTGCACCGTGCGCACGATGGGCAGGTCGTGGGCCACCGCGAACTCCCAGTCGCGCTGGTCCTCGCCCGGTACGCCCATGATCGCGCCGGTGCCGTAGGTCATCAGCACGTAGTCGGCCAGGTACACGGGGACGGGGCGACCCGTGAAGGGGTTCACGACCGACGTGCCGCAGGCCACCCCCCGCTTGTCGAGGCGACCGTCCGTGGACAGCCGCTGCATCTCGCTCTGGGTGGCGACCGAGCGCCGGAACTCCTCGACGGCGGCCCGCTGGGGGGGTGCTGTCAGTTCGTCCACCCGGGGATGTTCGGGGGAGAGCACCGCGTAGGTGATGCCGAACCCGGTGTCGGGGCGGGTGGTGAACACCTCGACGGGTGGGACATCATCGCGGGGCCGGCCATCGGCATCGGCGATGGGCAGGGCGAGTTCGGTGCCCTCCGAGCGCCCGATCCAGTTGCGCTGCATGTTCTTGACGCGCTCGGGCCAATCGATGTCCGCGGTGTCATCCAGCAGGCGCTGGGCATAGGCGGTGATGCGGAAGAACCACTGCGCCAACTCGCGATGCTCCACCAGATCCCCGGAGCGCTCGCACGTGCCGTCGGCGAGCACCTGCTCGTTGGCCAG
This sequence comes from bacterium, assembly GCA_026713745.1. Taxonomy (GTDB): domain Bacteria; phylum Actinomycetota; class Acidimicrobiia; order Acidimicrobiales; family CATQHL01; genus VXNF01. Next base: position 1,079 of record JAPONU010000164.1, on the reverse strand, counting down.
CACCGTCCGGCAGCCCGGGCACCAGTTCACCGGCGCCGAGTCCCGGTAGGCCAGGCCGGCCTCATAGAACTTGAGGAAGATCCATTGCGTCCAGCGGATGTAGCCGGGATCGTGGCTGCGGATCACACGGCGCATGTCGTAGACCGCTCCGATGCGCTCCAGCGAGGAGGAGAGTTCGGCAATGCGGTCCTCGGTGAAGGTGCGAGGATGCTGGCCGGTGCGGATGGCGGCGTTCTCGGCGGGCAGACCGAAGCTGTCGAAGCCGATGGGTGTGAGCACCCCGTCACCCCGCATGGTGCGGTAGCGCACGAGCAGATCACCGAAGGTGTAGTTCCGCACGTGGCCCATGTGCGCCGGCCCGCTGGGGTACGGGTACATGGAGAGCACGTAGTACGGAGGGCGCGGATCGTCGTTGTCGATCTCGTAAGTGCCCTCGCGGCGCCAACGCTCCTGCCAGCGGCCCTCGATTGCGACGGCGTCGTAGCGCTCCTGCACGCCTCGATGCTAGATGGCTCGATCCGCGTTCAGGTGATCCGGCCCCCGGCGGTGGCCGCTGGCAGACGGCGACGTGCTTGGTAACCTGCTGCCGCCGGGGCTATAGCTCAGTTGGCTAGAGCGCTGCCATGGCATGGCAGAGGTCACGGGTTCGAGTCCCGTTAGCTCCACCGCGACTAGCAGTAGAAGATGCGAGACCTGCACACCGACCCCTGTGGACCGGACAGCGGCGCGGTCAGAACTGGGAGGTTCGCGTTGTGTGCCAGCCGGTTCCTGTCGCCGCATCGCGCTTTGATCCCGAGGGTGGCTGCGTGGATCGTCGCGCGGGCGGTGTGGGTTGGGGGAGCTACGACGACGGGGAACCCGGCGAATCGTTCGATCTGTTCGAGTGAGGTACGCACAGGTGTCGCGGATTCGTGCGGGATGGGTGAGCGGTGTGGGGCTCCACAATACCTTGGCCGCAATCCCTCAGCGCAGTGGCAACGTCGCCGGCATGCACATCTGGCCGCGCCGGGCCTTGAGGGGCGCCATGGCCGTTACTGACCCTCCATCGCCGTCGCGCACCGCAACGATGCTTGAGATCG
>JAPONU010000163.1 GCA_026713745.1 bacterium | reverse complement strand
TCGCGCCCCGACGTGGCGACCACCGCACCCGTCGAGGAGGCGAAAGACTCGGCCCGCGACAGCGTGCGGTTGTGCACGGTCAGGTCGAATCCGGCCTGCTGCAGGTTTGCCGCCATGAGGCGGCCCATGCGGCCGAGTCCGGAGAAGCCGACGCTGATTGTGGGTGTCTCGCCGGTGCCGGCGTCGCCCGGCGAAGAGGTGGGTTCGGTCATGAAATCCTCCGTGTTCTGTTGCCGGTGCCCACGCTGAGGCGGGCTCAGCCCGTCACCAGCGGACGGGGCGAATCGATCCGCGGATCGAAGAGCGCCTTGATGGGCGTCGGATCACCGCTGACCATCGGCAAGAGGCCGCCGACCAGTAGGTCCTCCAGCGGGAGCACCGCCGGCGCCACCAGCCGCCACACGTCGCCGCCGGAGCGCAGCAGCTCGGTGGCCCGGCCGAAGTCGGCCTCGAAGGTGTGTGCCAGCGTGCCGATCAATTCCTTCTCGCGCAGCGCCAGCGAGCGCAGGTCCACCGGCACGGGCGCCTCCTGCAGCCCCACGACGACGACCCTGCCGCCGGGGCGCACGAGGTCGGTGGCCTCCTGCACCATGGCGGGCACGCCGGTGCACTCGAAGACGACGGTTGGCGCAGCATCGGCGAGCAGGTCGACCAGGGGGGTTCGGTGCTGCGCGGCGACGGTGGAGTGCGCCCCGAGGGCGGCGGCAACCTCGAGGCGGCCGGCGTCCGGATCGACACCGGTCACCTCGGCGCCGAGCCGGGCCGCCGCATGCACCACGAAGGCGCCGATACCGCCCGTCCCGACCACGACGGCTTGCTCGCCGGCACGCAGCCGGCCCCGCGCCACGGCGTGAGCGGCGATGGACATGGGCTGCGCCATGGCGGCGACGTCGGTAGCCAGCGTCCGGTCCGCCAGGTTGAGGCAGGCCGACGCCGGCACCGTCGTGAACTCCGCCAGGGCGCCGTTGCGCTGCAGACCGACGGTGGAGTAGCGCTCGCAGAGGTTCGTGCGGCCCAGAGTGCACGGTCCGCAGGCACCGCAGGAGATGCCCGCTCCGGAGGCGACCGGGTCGCCCTCGGCGAATCCCTGGACGCCTCGCCCCGACCCGACCACCACGCCGGCGAACTCGTGACCCGGCACCATCGGCCCGCTGTGGCCCGTCACCGGGTCGGTGCGATGGATGGGGAACATGTGCGGACCCCCGGCGTACTCGGCGGCGTCGGTGCCGCAGATGCCGACGCTGGTGACACCGAGCAGGAGTTCCCCGGGGGCCGGCTCCGGGCGCGGAACGTCCTCGATGCGGATGTCGCGCCGGCCGTGGTAGACGGCTGCCTTCATGCGTGGCTCCGGTGGGTGGTTCTCGCGCAGTCCACTAGTAGGCGTTGGCCACCATCAGCTCCTCACACGGGAACAGCGTGATGACCTGCGGACCGTCGGGGGTGACCACGACCTCCTCCTCGATGCGGGCCGCCGAGCGCCTGTCGGTTGCCGGGGCGTAGGTCTCGAGAGCGAAGACCATGCCCTCGACGATCTCGATGGGCTCGGTCAGCGAGTTCAGCCGGCTGATGATGGGCCGCTCGTGCAGCCCCACACCCACACCGTGGCCGAACTGCAGCCCGAAGGCCTCCATCTCGTTCTCGAAGCCGTACTCGTGCGCCTCGGGCCACACCCTGGCGATCTCGTCGGTCGTGACCCCCGGGCGCACCAGGTCGATGGCCGCGTCCATCCACTCCCGCGCCTGCTTGAAGGCGTCGCGCTGGGGCTGGCTGGCCCGGCCGACGGCGAAGGTCCGGTAGTAGCAGGTGCGGTAGCCGTTGAACACGTTGATGATGTCGAAGTAGGCCTGATCGCCGGGGCGCAGCAGGCGGTCGGAGAACACGTGCGGGTGCGGGCTGCAGCGCTCGCCGGCGATGGAGTTGACGGCCTCCACGGTCTCGGCGCCCACGTCGAAGAGGTACGCCGTCGCCAGGGCCACGATCTGACTCTCGCGGACGCCCGGCTTGAGCGCCTCGAAGATGTGCTGGTAGACGCCGTCGACCATGGCGCAGGCCTGGGTCAACAGCATGATCTCGTCGCGGCTCTTGACCTCCCGTGCCAGCATCATCGGCTGCTGGCCGTCGCGCACGTCGAACCCCTGGGCCACCAGCTCCAGGAAGATCGAGGTCTCGGCCATGTCCACTCCCACCGGAGCGCCGGTGAGACCCTGATCGGCCAGGACGTCGCGGATCTCAGCCATGGCGGCGG